>CAYIWD010000008.1:0-22146 GCA_964367055.1 uncultured Candidatus Saccharibacteria bacterium | reverse complement strand
GGCTTTGGCTAAAAACTTAAAGTATTTTGATGCGGTTCACATTACCTCGGTTTTTCTATCTGCTTCAACTCTCGGCGCTTATTACGCCAAAAAATTTAACAAACCATATGTTATTTCACCGCGGGGCAGTTTAATGAAGGAGCCGCTTCAAAAGAAAAGTTCGCTTAAAAAAAGAATTTATATTTCTCTTTTTGAAAAGAGGAATTTGAAGGCTGCCGATGCGATTCATTTTACAGTAGAAGCAGAAAAGGATGAATATCTGAAAGCTGGTTTGCCGTTAAAAAAGGGAATAGTTATTCCGAATGGCTTAGATTTGGAAGAATTTAAAGAAATTACGCCAAGCGGGGCATTTCGTAAAAAGTGGAATATTGATAGCCAAAAGAAAGTAGTGCTTTTTTTAAGCCGCCTGAATTGGAAAAAGGGTTTGGATACTTTAATTCCGGCTTTTGCCGAGGTAGTCGAAAAGGAGCCAAAAGCGATTTTGGCAATTGTTGGTAATGATGACGAGGGATACAGAAAAAAAGTGGAATTTCTAATTTCTAATTTCCAATTAAAGGATAAAGTTATTTTTACCGGGATGCTTTTAGGTAAAGACAAGTTAGCGGCTTTTCGGGAAAGCGATGTTTTCGTTTTGCCTTCTTACGCAGAAAATTTTGGAATGGCAGTACTTGAGGCAATGTATTTGGGTTTACCGGTAATAATTACAAAAAATGTCGGCATTGCGCCTAGTGTTTCCCGCGGCGGAGCCGGAATAGTGGTTAATAAGGACGAAAAAGAAGTTAGCGAAGCAATTTTAAAAATTTTGAATAATCCGAGTTTGGCTAAAAAAATGGGACAGTGCGGCAGACAATTAGTTCAAAAGGAATTTTCTCCAGTTTCAGTGGCGGAAAAATTTGTAGAGTTATATAACGAGCTTTAAATTTTACTTTTTGGGAAAATTGTGGTATTGTGCCTGAAAATGGCTGTTTTTAATTTTTTATGAAAAAAAACAAGAAAAATAAAAAACCAAAAATTGTGGCTGTTTCGGGTTATTTTAATCCGGTCCATATCGGCCACGTAAGGTTGTTTGAAGAAGCAAAGAAACTTGGAACAAAACTGATAGTTATTGTTAATAGCGATAAACAAGTTGAATTAAAAGGTAGTTTTCCATTTATGACCGAAAAAGAAAGGGCTGAAATAATCGCCTCTCTTGCCCCAGTTGATAATGTTATTGTAGCTATAGATGAAGATAAAAGTGTTTGTAAAACACTAGAGTTAATTAAACCCCATATTTTCGCCAATGGCGGCGACAGGACGAAAAGTAATATTCCCGAAGTAGCGGTCTGTAAAAAAATAAATTGTAAGATGGTTTTTAATGTTGGCGGCGGCAAAATTCAATCAAGTTCGTGGCTTTTGTCAAAGTACGCCAAAAAATATAAAAAATTATGAAAATTCCTATCAGCGTTATTATCCTAACTTATAACGAGGAATTAAACCTTGAAAACTGTCTGAAAAGCATTGAGGACTGGGCAAGTGAAGTTTTTATTGTTGATTCGCATAGCACCGATAAAACCCTGGAAATCGCCAAAAAATATGGCGCCAAAACAGTTCAGCATGCTTTTGAAAATCAGGCCAGGCAGTTTAACTGGGCTTTGGAAAATTTGCCAATTAAAAGCGAATGGATTTTACGTTTAGACGCGGATGAAAAAATGACTGATGCTTTGTGGTGGGAAATCAGCGCGGTTTTGCCAAAAGTGCCGGCTAATATAAACGGCTTTTACATTAAGCGCCGGGTTTATTTTATGGGTAGATGGATAAAACACGCCGGCGTTTATCCGCTCTGGCTTTTGCGGCTTTTTAAATATGGAAAAGGAAAATCAGAATTAAAAGAAATAGACGAACATATTGTTTTACTTGAAGGAAAAGCCGGGGAATTAAAAAACGATTTTATTCATGACGATAAAAAAAGCTTGTCTGATTGGATACAAAAGCATAATGATTACTCTACTCGCGAAGTCGAAACAATTTTAAATCTCACTTCCGACATTCCGGCTCTCGGCGGCCAGCCAGTCAGAAAACGCTGGTTAAAGGAAAAATTCTATTATCGTCTGCCTCTTTTTTTCCGCGCCTTTATTTATTTTCATTATCGTTATTTTTTCTGCCTGGGCTTTTTAGACGGCAAAGAAGGCATGATTTATCATTTTCTGCGAATTTATTGGTACCGCTTTCTCCTTGATGCGAAAATTTACGAGCATAGAAATAAGAAGAGCTGATAGCTTCTTTGATTTTTTCCAAAAATAGTGATAAAGTAAAGGAAAAAAGAAAGGAGGTGAGGCGGATGAAACTGCCATTAGTTCTTTTACATGCCGACAGAGAAAAAATGATGCGTTTTATGTTTGGTCTTCTTGCGCTTATCACTCTATTCATTCTAATCCTGGCGGGAATATTCTTTCCTCGTCCGGCTTCCGGTCAGGCAGCAATCGAGCAGCCTTTTTCTCAGTACTTTAACCCCAATATTTTCAGGGCTGTGGATGTCATCATGAAGGATCGTTCTTGCTCGCCTATAGCGGCAGATGAATATTGGCGGATATGGAGCTACGGTTTTTACAGGAAGTATAAGGGAGCTGATGGAAAGAAGTTTAAGATTGTTTTGAACTGGGATGGATTTTGGTACAGGGAGAGCGGTTCCGAACTGGTCAAAGAAGGAGATTGGACTTTATTTAAATGAAGCTTTTGTTTCAAATCCAAGCCCGCGGTTTTTTTACGCCGTGGGCTTTTTTTGCGCCAAAATTTAAATTTGCCAAGCTAGCCGGAATCTTGAAAAAATCCGGGTTTTGTGGGACAATAAAAAAATGCAACACTATCCTCTTATTAGAACAATTTATCTTTATTCTTTTTCCCTTATCGGATTGGTGCTTTTGATTATTGCCGGCGTGCGTTTTTTGGATATGGGGCTTAAGGCCTTTATTTTTACCAAAGCGGACGAGGAGCAAAGGCTTTATAAAATACAGCCGCCGATGCCGATTCCGATTGAAAAAGTTCAGACCGCCGCGGACGGCAAAGAATTATCCACAGACGAGCGCAGTCAAATGAAGCAGTTTTTGGCGGATTACGAGATATGGAAAAATCAAAATGATAATTTGGACCCCGTAAATAGCCAAAGACAGCGCGACGCGTCTTTCAATTTAGCCATGATTTTAATCGGCTTCCCACTTTACTTATATCACTGGAGGATTATAAAAAGAGAAACTAAAAAAACAGAAGAATAAAGGAGAATGAGAAAAAAGAGGAAAAAGTTGGTCCCTGAAATAGCCACCGCGACCCGAAGGAAATTTTAGAATTTGCCCACCCAAAAATTAGGCGAAATATAGTAAAATAAATTCGTGGGAAAAATTGTAAAATAATATTTATGAAAAACCTACAGAAAAAAGTTGAGAAATTTGTTAAAAAATATAATTTCAATCACGAGCCGGAGATAAACGCCTTAGACCTTGTTTCAGAAATAGGAGAAGTGGTAAAAAAGATTTTAAAAACCACTAATTATGGCAAGGAAAAACCAAGGTATCGCCAAGAAATAAAAAATGAAGTCGGCGATGTATTTTATTCGCTGATAAACCTGGCTAATCATTATAATATTAATTTGGAAGAAGCCCTAGATTTTGTTTTGGAAAAATACGAAAAACGACTACAAAAAGGAAGCGCCGGCAGCGAATAAAATTTTTTATGAAACCTTTATTTAAATTTAATATTTTGGAATTTTTAAAAGGAATTTTAGAATATGGCTAGGAATTCTTTTGGGGATTTTTAAAATTATTTATTATAATGATTTATAATGCTATTATCTCTATATTTTCGTAATTCAATGCTAAACAAAAAATTAGGCGACTTGAAAACACAAGGATGATGTGATATGTATAAAGATTCTGCAATTTGATAATCTTTTTTGAGAAAGGAGGTGGTTTGAATGGCTATGTGAGAATTACCGAATGCCAAAGCCGTACAGTTTGACGGAAAGTCCCAGTTCGATGCTTTTTCAGGATTTATTAACTGATTTAAGAAAAACCAGGACATTTCTGTTTTAGCGGTATCGAATGACCAGGATGATGACCCATCAGAAACCCCATACCGTGTTATAGTAGTTTACGAAGCTCTTTGAGTTTAAGCGTGGCCAGGGTTGATGTTTGACCCTGGCTTTTTTATTGCCCCAAACACGGAAAAAAGTTAGAATAAAAATAGTAATGATTAACAAAAAAAATAAAAGCGAGGTGATAAGTTATGGATATGGAGATAAAATGTTTTTGTCCTTTTTGGGAAGTTTGCGGCCCCGCGCCTATACATCAACTTTGTGCACGGCGGGAATTTCCTTGTGGCGATCCGCGGCGAGATTACGTTGCTATGGTTTGTAATGACGAGAATGAGTATTTGAAATGCGAGCATTATAAAATCAGGGCAAATCAAAGGAGGTGGAGAAAAATGAAGCTGAGTGGTATTTGGAATGATGTTTGTCTTTGGCGGGAGCGGAAAAAGCCAATATTGCAGTTGGCAGTCTGGATTGTTGGAATAGCAATTATTGTTTTTTTTACGGCAAAAGAATTTTACGAAAAGATGCTGAAAAAATGATTTTCACTTTAGTCCATGGTTTGAAGCATTAATCGGTTCATTTCAAAAAGTGAGCCGATTCTTTTTTTGCGGTAAGTAATTTAACTATCTGACCAGAATTTGTTAAAATAATAGTTGTTCTAAATTTTATGCGAAAGTTAAATCAAAAAGAGTTTGAGAAAATTGTAAAAAGTGGAATAAAGGCAATTCCGGAGAAGTTTTTACAAAAGTTGAAAAATGTGGCAATTATCGTGGAAGACGAACCGACACCGGCCCAGAAAAAGAAACTAAACATTCACGCTGGTTGGACGCTTTTCGGCTTATACGAAGGCGTACCGCAGCTGGAAAGAGGAGTAAACTATAGCGCGGTATTGCCTGATAAAATAACTATTTTTCAAAATCCAATTGAGACGGCAGCCAAGGACAAAAACGACATTAAAGAAATAGTAAAAAATACTGTCTGGCACGAAATTGCCCATCATTTCGGAATGAATGAGGATAGAGTGCGTCAAGTTGAAACCAAAAGAAAAAAAAGGATATAATAAGTTATTAATTATGAACATCAAAATAATTTTAATCATCATAGCAGTTGCGGTTTTAGGGTTGGCTGGATATTTTGCGGTTAAATATGCGATACCTAAGCCTGAACAGTGGCAGGTAGTGCAAAACGGCTTTTTACAAGGAAAAATTACAATCGGCCCTCTTTGTCCAGTGGAAAGAATTCCGCCTGACCCGAAGTGCCAGCCAACGCCAGAAACTTATGCGGCTTGGCCTATTGCGGTTTATTCTTCAAATCAAGAAACAAAAATTACTGATATTAAACCAGATGCGACTGGATTTTATAAAGTTGAACTTCTGGTTGGAACTTATGTAGTTAATCTTGAAAAACAAACTCCATTCGCAAGAAGTTTGCCTCAAACCGTGATTGTTAAAGGTGGGGAAACTACCGTATTTGATATAGATATTGATACTGGGATAAGATAAAATACTCCATGGCTAAGATTCATATAATTTACTTTGACATTGATACTGGCTATTTTCCCGGTGTAAATCACGGATTGGCGAGTTTGGCAGCGGCTACTCGGCAAAAAGGCCATTTTTTTTCGTTTCAACACTTAGCAAAAAGAGAGCAATTAGAAATTGTGGTAAATAAAGCGCTTGAGAATAAACCAGACGTGATTGGCTTTTCTTTCAGCACTAATCAAAGGCAATATGTAGAAAATTACAGCGACGCGATTTTCACCAAAACAAAAGTTTTACAAATCGCCGGAGGAGTAGATCCGACAGTCGCGCCTTTGGATGTTTTAAAAATTAAACACATCAGTGGAGTTTGTATTGGCGAAGGTGAATATTCGCTTTTGGAACTCTTATCGCGAATAGACAAGAAAAAAAATATTTATAATATTCCCAGTTTTTGGTGGAAAAAAGACAATGGAGAAATAATTCGCAACCCAATTCATCCTCTTGACCCTGATTTATCAAACTTGCCATTTCCCGATTATTCTATTTTTGATACAGAAAATATCAGTAAAGCTAGCTCGGGGTGGGTGGCAATTTTAGTTATCCGCGGCTGTCCTTATAATTGTTATTATTGCTGCAATCATGTTTTAAGAAATATTTATCCCAAAAAAGAAAATTATTTTAGATTACCTCCGGTAAAATACGCGATTTCCCTTATCAAGCATGATTTTAGTTTTTATAAAAATCCAATAGGCATTAGTTTTGCCGATGATTTGATGACTTTTAATCCAGATTGGCTTGATGAGTTTAGTAGGGCATATTCTAAAGAAATAGGCTTGCCTTATACCTGCAATAGCCGAATAGAATGTTTGTCGGAAAAAACAATTGCCAATTTGAAAAAGAGTAATTGCAAAACAGTTTATATCGGCGTTGAAAGCGGTAATGAAAATATACGGAAACAAACGCTTAACAGATTTTATTCAAACAAAGACATAATTGAAGGTTTTAGTAAATTGAAAAAAGCCGGCCTCGCTTCTTTTTCTTACAATATTGTGGGATTTCCGTTTGAGACCAAAGAACAAATGCAAGAGACGCTAGAAATAAACAAAACTATCCAGCCGGATAATGGCGCTGTTTTTTATTTTTATCCTTATCCCGCGACAAAACTTTATGATATTTGCAAAGAAAATAATTTGTTGCTTGATGATAAAGAAGGAGGAGGTGTTTCCGGTTATTTTGAAAAACCAGCCATTAAATTGACTAATTGCACAGTAGAAGATTGTATGAAGATGTATAGGAAGATGCGGCTTTTCTTAATTTCTCAAGCATTGGTCAGCGGCTTGAAATTGCCGAAATTTTGTGGCAAGATATTCTATCAGCTCACAAGTATAACTCCAGCATTTTGGGTTAATATTTTGACCAAGAATTCTAGATTTAAATTTGCGCTTCGCAAATTTTTCTATAAATATTTTTTCAAATAAAAAATAAATATGACATTCTAACATTCTATAGAATGTTAGAATAATTTAATAAATTTTATGATACAAGAATTTTTAAAAAGATTATTTTTCAGCGTCCCAAGAGTGCCGTCAAAAATCCAGATTGAAATAACCAATAAGTGCAATTTGAATTGCGCGATGTGTCCGAGAGGTGATTTTGGCTTGGAATACAGAGATATGGATTTCGGCGTTTTGAAGAAAATAGCGGAAAAAATACCGGCTAATTCAGAAATCACCTTAACTGGCTGGGGCGAACCGCTTTTATACCCTCATATACATGAGGCTATTAAACTTTTTAAGCAAAAGGATTGCTTTGTGGAATTAACGACGAATGGCACGTTATTGAACGGGGAAATGTTGAAAAAACTGGTAAGTGACGGTTTGGATTCAATTAGTATTTCAGTTGATTCATTTAATGAGCTGAGCGACGATGACGCTAGGCATAGAGGTTTTTTTAAAAAAGACGAGATAATTAATCTTATTTCAGCTCGCGGACAAAATAAAAAACCCTTGGTTATTCTTCAACCCACTTTGCACAAAGGAAAGGAAAATGAATTATTGGAATTAATTAAAAGTGGAAAGAAATTAGGCGCTGATAGAATAAACATAGTCAGGTTGGATAAAAGATTTAATAAAAATTTGGCGTCTTTAAATGCTGAACAAGAATTTGAGTTTGCTAAAAAAATAATGGCGTTATCAGATGAATTGAATTTAAGAGTTGATTTCTTGCCGTTCACGGCTTTTACGGGAATTAAAAGAACGCTTTTTATTATGCTTGGCAGACGATTATTCTGCAAAGATAAACCCTGCCCGAAATTCTACGATTATTTGTATATTACTTATTCAGGCAAAATTACGCCTTGCTGTTCTTTGCCTAAATATGAAGTAGGCGACTTGATGACGCAATCATTGGAAGAAATTTGGAATAATGAAAATTTCAAAAAATTCAGAAAAAATTCCAATTTAATCTGCGACGGCTGCGAGATGTTGCGGTTACCGGAATGCTAAAACGCGAAAATTAGTGAATAAACTATATTTTATAGCGCTAATTCACTAAATGTTTTCTAATCAATAGCTTCGCATCACTTCCAATGGTGTTTTCATATCGAGAGTCATTGCGGTCTCTCGGTGTTGTAATATTTAATATACTCGGGAATCTCTTTTTGGTAAATTCTAAGTCTTCTCGGAATCCGGCTTAGGCATTCGTCTTGGATAGTCCTATTGAATCTTTCAAGGTGTCCGTTGTCGGACGGCGTCCTTATCCGGCTATGGCGGTGATGAGCCATGCCTAACTCCAAAATTCTCTTCGTAAACCATTTGGAAAATTCACTGCCGTGATCTGATTGGATAGTTTGAAACATAAACGGCGCCATATTTCTAGCTGCCCTTACAAATCCCAAACTTTTATGGGTATTAATTCTCAAACTAGGCAGGGCGTAGCTCCATCTAGAACAAACGTCTAAAAGCGTGTAAACATACAAATATTCACCTGGTTCGCCAATATGGATAGTGTCAATTTGCGTTAATATGCCTGGTTTTTCCGGGATTGGTCGAGGAGGATAAACATGCCATTTCTTCCATTTGCTGGGATAGGTTAAATTGTTTCTTTTCAGGGTTCTTTTGACACTGACTAAACTCACCTCAATATTATCTTTTTGAAGCAAATAATGTAATACTTCTGCGCACCTCCTGTATTTACGACGATACGCCAAAATTTTATCTACCACTTCGTTTGATAATTCACTGGGATGGCTGTGCGGTCTAGATGAACGAGTGGGAATGACGCTGTGATTGCTTACTGGCGTTCTCTTGACCCACCTTACAATACTGCTTTGATTAAACCCCGTGTATCTGCGACCTTTCGTTGACCAGCCGATTCTAACAAGTTTTACTGCCTCCATTCTTATCCTGGGCAGATGAGGATTAGTTGTATATGGCATATACATAGCTTTCCAAAACCACAGGGTGATGCCAAGCTATTGAGCCATTACAAGCTTTTGACTTTTTAAAGTAATTTGCTATATTAATAAATATGGCTATTGATTGGACAAAAATTTATAAGAAATATAAAGGGCTTTGGGTGGCTTTAAAAGACGATAAGAAAACAGTAATTGCCAGCGGTAAAACCGTCAAACAGGTAATGGCTAGAGCGCAAGAAAAAGGACACGTGCAGCCGATTCTTTTTCGGGTACCGACAAAAGTTATTCCTTATGTCGGCAGTTTTTGGTTATGAAATTTGATTACTTTAAATTGCCATTGCCCCAACGGTCCGATTTTTTTGGTAGCGCCATTTTAAAACCCATAATTCCTCTTAAGATTTCAAAGGGAAATCAGACCATTCAATATGCCGCGCTTATAGATTCTGGCGCGGATTTTTGTATTTTTGACGCCGAAATCGGAGAATATTTAGGATTAGATATTTATTCCGGTTCAAAAGAAATATTCGGAGGAATTCAAGAAAAAGGCGGCTCAGAAGTTTTTTTACACGAAGTAGTTATTAATATTGGCGGTTGGAATTATAAAACCATTGTGGGATTTTCTTATGATATTGCCAAACATGGATTTGGAATTTTAGGCCAAAAAGGATTCTTTGATATTTTTGTCGTTAAATTTGATTTAGTTAAAGAGGAGATTGAACTTAAAGAAAAACAAAAATAAATGAGGTAGATTTACGCTCTGCCCAACAAAAAATTAGGTAAATAGTCATTGAACAATTCTATCCTCCTTTGCCAAGATTACGGACGGACACGTAGAATTGTCCTATAACATGAATAAAAACATCAGCGCCGTTATAACGGTTTATAACAAGCAAAATACTATTCGTAAAACACTAGAATCTTTGCTGGCTCAACCAGTGGATTTTAAGGAAATAATCGTTGTGGATGACGGGAGCATTGATAATTCTGCCAAAATAGTAAAAGAATTTGAAAACCAACATAGAAACATAAAGTACATTTTGCAAAACAATCAGGGCGTGGCTCAGGCATTAAATACGGGATTAAAGACAGCAAGCGGAGATTTTATCGCGGTGCTTGACGGAGATGTGGTGCTTGATGATAATTGGATTTCAAAGCTGATGCCGTATTTTGAAGATGAAAAAGTCGCTGGTGTTTCAGGGCTGACGAAATTGATGAATAGCAAAAATATTTGGTCAGCTTTAGCTGGTTACAATGTGGAATACAGGCAATCTAAAATCAATTCCGAATTTGTAGACCACCTTAGTACCACTAATACTATTTACAGAAAATCGGTCTTGGACAAAATTGGTTTATTTGACCCGGAGTTTAAGTATGGCCAAGATAATGAATTAAGTTATAGAATAATAAGCGCTGGCTATAAATTGGTGCTTTCGCATAAAACTTTCTGTTTACACTTTTGGCCAGAGAGTTTTGCGGGATATTTCAAGCAACGTTTGCACGGCGCCTTGGCCAGAATGATGTTAATTAAAAAGCACCCGAAACGCTGGAGCGGGGATAGAGTTTCTAATTTGCGTTATTTTTTGGAATTGCCAATGGGTATGATTTTTCTTTTATTTCTGCTTGCTTCACTGATTCAACCTGATTTTTTGATTTTTGCCGGAATTATGTTTTTTGTCATATTCGTTTTTCAATTTGACGAAATCAGATTTTTTCTTAAAAATAAAAAGATATTTATTGGGATTTTTATGCCGATTTTTATTATAATTAGGTCAATAGCGTGGATAAGCGGAATTTATGAAAATATCATATATAGAACCAATTACGGAAAATAAAAAAAGAGTAGAGAGAATTTTTGGCTGCAGTTTTACGAATTACCCATTGCCCAACATCTATATGCTGATTATTTTTGGCTTTTTGGAGAAAAAGCATGAATGTGTTTACAATCAAGATTTTTTGTATTTTGAAGATGACGCGAAGTTAAGAAATTTTCTTGATTCGGATAAAAGCGATGCTTATTTGATGTTTTCGGTTAATTTGTCTATGGAGACAGATGTTTCTTTGGCAAAAAGAATTTTTAAAATCGCTCCGAACAAGAAAATTATATTTTTAGGTCCGGCACCGACTTTTTACACTGATAAATTTATGCTAAACGAAAATACTTATGTGGTTAGAGGGGAACCGGATTTTACGATTCTGGAATTAATTGAGGCTCTCCAAGTCAAAAAACCCCTAAAAAATATTGCGGGAGTTTCTTATATTAATAAAGGAAAAACCGTACACAATAAAGCCAGAAAAATCATTGAAAACCTAGATGTTCTCGCATTCCCAGCCAGACATTTAATAAAAAAAGATGTTTTTTATAATCCTAAACTTGGACTTAGGCCATTTACGGTGATGCTTACTTCGCGTGGGTGTTCGCATCGCTGTATTTATTGCGTGCCTTGCGCTTTGAGTTTCGCGAGGCAAATTGAATTTCAAAAAGGAAAAAATAATTTCATCAAGCCCCAAGTGAGGATGAGAAGCCCTAAAAATATTATTAAAGAATTTAAGTTATTAAAAAATCAAGGATATAAAGCGATAAGCATAATTGACGACCAATTTGTCTGGGGTAGGGAAAGGACGCTGAAGATTTGCGAGGGAATTAAAGATTTGGGGCTGGCTTGGGGATGTTTATCAAGAGCCGACCATCTGGACGAGGAAATTGTTAGGGCGTTAAGCGAGGCCGGTTGTAAATATGTAGATATAGGAGTTGAGTCATTTGTCCAAGGAATATTGGATTACACAAAAAAAGACGTAACTGCGGAGAAATTAATTTGGGGAATTAAATTACTGAAAAAATATAAGATTTTTGTCAAGTTGAATATTTTATTTGGCGCGAGCCCCTTAGAGACAAAAGAAACAATTGATGAAACTCTTGATAAAATCAAAGAAATTGAGCCAGACCAAGTGATGTTTGATGTCTGCTCTCCATTTCCCGGCACGGAATTTTATGATATTGCCAAAAAAGAAAACTGGATTTTGGGCGGGGCTTATACGCCAATTGACGTGGCGCGTTCAGCCCATATCAATTACCAGCATTTATCAAACGAGGAGCTTCAAAAAGTTGTTCACCGCGCGAATTTGCGATTTTTCCTGTCCCCGAAATTTATAATAAAAAACATCTGGAGGTTAAAAAAACCGTCTTCTATCATAGACGGAATTGCAGCCACGATGAAAAAATTATTTCAATAATTTTTCTAACTCTTTAATATTTTTAGAGCCGGTTTTATTTCCTCCAAGATTTTTTCTTTCAGAATGAAAAGTAACAATAAATAAATTGCGCCAGAAAGTAAAATGTTAATGACCACATGTACTCCGATTTTATTGAAGACAAAACATAAAACTCCCAAGACAATTGAGGCGAAGAATATTTTTTTAAGATGGACCAATGTTTCAAAATTGTTGATTTTTTTCATCATATTCCAAGTGAAAAAGTTATACATTATTTGGACAATGACCGTGCCGGCGGCAGACCCCGCGATGCCGAATTTGGGGATTAAAAGAAGGTCAAAAATAACGTTGCCCAAAGCTGTTAATCCTACAAAATAGGCGATTTTTTTCTGTTTGTTGTAAGCCAAAACCAGATTTGACAGAAGCGTTTGCGGAAAAATTATAATGATAGTCAGAAGAAGAATTTGAAAAGTCAAAACTGCCTGAAGATATTCATTTCCATACAAAAAATTTATAATCGGGCTGGCTAGAATTATCCCGCCAATCACTAGTGGAAAAGCAAAAGTGAATATAAGCGCCATGCCTTTTTCCATCACATATGAAACTTTTTGATGTTCGTTTTTTTCGGCGGCTCGCGAAAGAGCAGGGAAAATAGCGCTGGCGACAATCGCTGGCAGGACGTAAAGCAGTTGGACGATTTTTTGTCCGGCGGCATAGAAACCTATGTCAGTAGCCGACCGAAACCAGCCAAGTATTACGACATCAATATTGAGCATAAATACGCCCAAAAATCCGACAACAGCGATTGGCAAAGCGGCTTTGAGCGTTGGACGAACAAGCTTGATGTCGAAATCGCTGGTTATTTTTTTTAGTTCTTGGCGTAAAATAAAGCCGGCAACCAAAAAACCGACTCCGGCGCTAGAAACATAAGAAATCGTGACTACTTTGGCGGTTTGCGAAAAATAAAGAACAATCGCGCCGATTACGGCAATAGCGATATTCATCGCCACATTTACCAGCGTCTCAAATTCCATTTTTTCTTTGGCGCGAAAAAAAGCGTTTAAGAATTCGCGGAGATTATCAAAAATTGTGAGGAGCGCCACAAAATATAAAAGTATGTTCGCAGAGACGATTTTTGAAAAATGAGGCGCGACCAGAATAATCAAGAGGGTGGTGGCAATAAGAAAAAAGATTTTTATCCAAAAAGAAGTGGCAAAATATGAGCTGGCTTTTTCCGGATTTCTGCTGGCGTCTCTGGTTAAAATTGAACTGATGCCGATATCGGCGAAAAGCGTAAAAAATCCAGCGAGACCTAAGGCGTAAGAAAAAACCCCATATTCTGTCGCGCCCAAGATTCTTGCCGCGAAAATAATAAAAACACCCCTGATAAGACGTCCTGCAATATTGCTTAAGCTTAACCAAGCTACATTTTTAACAATCGTTTGTTTTGAAGTAGTGTTTTGGAAAAGCAGTGCTTTGATTTTTTTAAACATTACAATGAGTTTAGCGATACGAAACAAAAAAATATCTTATAGTTTTTAACAGAATCAGCAAGTCCAAAACTAAAGAGCGGTTTTTAATATAATAAATGTCATATTGTAATTTCTCCCTTGCCTCTTCTAAAGAAGCGCTGGGTTTATAATTAAGCTGCGCCCAGCCGGTTAGTCCAGGTTTTATAATGTGCCGGATTTCATAATGGGGAAGCTGACGGTAAATTTCAACCAGCTCGCGTCTTTCGGCCCGAGGACCGATAAAAGAAATATCGCCCTTAAAAATATTATACAATTGGGGGAGTTCGTTTAGGTGCGTGCGATTGAGAATTTTGCCAAGAGTAGTAAGCCGCTCGTCATTTTTGGCCGTTGCCAAAGGACCTTTATCTTCTTTCATTACGCCGAACTTTAAAAGAATAAAATTTTTATCATTTATACCGACTCTAACTTGTTTAAAAATAACCGGGCCCTTACGTGAACTTAGTTTGGTAAGAATTGCGATAACGATAAAAAAAGGCAGAAAAATTATGGCAAAAATTATTGATAAAAAAATATCAATCGCTCTTTTGGCAAAATCATAGAAATTTCTGCGTACGACGATTTTTTCAATAAACCAGCTTTCTTCTAATTCTTCCAAAGGAATTTTCTGAAATATCATTTCGTATAGAGCTATAGAGTCGATAATGTTGATTTTGAACGGTAATAATTGGTAGATAATTTTGGCGATCCCCGGCTCATATTTAAGGTGCGGTTGAATCACAACAGTGCTAATCTGGCCGCTCCCTACGAGCTCTATAATATTTTCTTTGCTTTTGTTTTTGTCGTATTCTTTAATTTGATAAACGACATCATAGCCGAACTGCGGGTTAGTTTTTAAGAAATAAATAATTTCATTGATGATTTTGGAGTCGTCAATTACAAGAAGCCGATCTCTCCAGCCGCTTGAGATGGAAATTTTTATGACGATAAATCGCCAAGCAAAATCTAATATTCCGAAAATCAGCGCAAAAATAGCCAGGTTAGTTTTTGGGGTCAGTTCGAAAAGGTTTGGAAAAAGATAAAAAAAGATTATTGAAGCGACGACGTTTATAGTAATCGTCAAAATAAAACCCTGGATAACCCCGGGAGTGATTCTGGAATTTTTGTTTTTATATAAATCAGCCAGATAAAAAGTTATTATCCAGATAATAAAAATCAGCGAAAATGGTTTAAGGTGATTTATTAACGGCTCTATAAAATTAAACAATCCGTAACGGACTATTAAAGTTAAAGCCAAGGCGCCATAAAGAACAAAAATGTCTCCTGTAAGGACGATAATTTTTTTAAGTGTCGTCATAGTTTTATTTCCGAAAATATTTTTTTAAAAATTTCCCAGTCGGTTTTGGTGATTTTTTTTAAAACAAAATCGCCCGCGCTTTTCCGCGTTTGTCTAGCTGTTTGCGGATGTTTGCGTCTTATACCGATTCTCAGTCGCCAAAAATTTTTTGTGCCAAGCGAAGCGATAATTGATTCCACTCCGCGATGGCCAGCCGAACCCCTACCAAAAGAAAGCTTATATTTACCAAGTTCGATATCAGCATCGTCGTGGATAATCAAAATTTCTTCGGGCTTAACGCCATTTTTTTTGACCGCATATTTAACGAAATCGCCTGACTGGTTCATAAAAACTTCGGATTTTATTAGTTTGGAAATTGGAAATTGGAAATTGGAAATTGGAGGGCTTTTGGTTAAATAGTCTACTGCCAAAAACCCGACATTATGATAGGTATTTTCGTACTCTTTGTCGGGGTTGCCGAGTCCTATAATCAATTTGACCCCGTATGACAACGGCGATTTCAATTTGTTGCTTAAATTGTTATTTTGAACCATAATTCAGTTTTTTAGACCTTTATTCTTGGGCCGATGGCTAAAATGACGACAAATTGATTTAAGCCTATCGCCGTTGTCATAACGGGGTTTGACTTTCATAGATTTTAATTATAATATAAATTCGTAAATTCGCAATAAATTAGTTATTTATTGATTTCATGAAATCTTTTCTTTATTCGCTTTGGGAAATTTTTGAAATTGTTTTAGTGGCAGTTATCGCAGTTTTTATTATCCGGAATTTTTTGATTCAGCCATTTTTGGTTTCCGGCGCCTCGATGGAGCCGAGCTTTGCTTCGGGTGATTACCTCTTGGTTGATGAAATTAGCTATACTCTTCGTGCTCCCCAAAGGGGAGAAGTGATAGTTTTCCATTATCCAAAAGATGAGAGCACTTATTATATTAAAAGAATCATTGGTTTACCGGGTGAAAGATTAATAATTAAAGACGGTAAAATTACTGTTTTTAATAGCCAATATCTTAATGGTTTTGTTTTGGGTGAAAACTATTTGCCGCCGGGACTTAAAACTTCGGGTCAAGAAGAAATTATTTTAAAAGAAAATGAATATTTTGTTATGGGCGATAATCGTAATTACAGTTTTGATTCCCGGAGTTGGGGAAATTTAGCGAAATCTGAAATTGTCGGTTTAGTCCGACTTCGGCTTTGGCCATTTAATAAGGTGATGGCAGTAGAGAAACCAGCGTATTAATTATTATGTCTAAGCGTTTAAAAAAGAAAATTAACGAAAAGCAAAAAGGCAAATTATTTTTTCAAAGCCCCAAGGGTATGCACGATATTTTGCCGGGAGAACAGCCCTGGTGGGAAAAACTTAGAAAAATAAGCCAGGAGGTGGCTAATTTTTATAATTTTTTAAGAATTGATACGCCGATTTTAGAAACAACCGAAATTTTTGAGAGGGGAACTGGCTCAACTAGTGATATTGTTGAGAAAGAGATGTTTACATTAAGAACTAAAGGCGGAGATCGTTTAGCGTTAAGGCCAGAAAATACTCCTGGCATTGTCAGATCCTATTTTCAACATGGTTTATCGCGACTACCTCAGCCGTTAAAACTTTATTATTTCGGGCCTTTTTTCCGTTATCAACAGCCGCAATTCGGTCGCTTCAGGCAATTTCATCAAATTGGTTTTGAAATTCTGGGAGGCGAAGATGATCCAATTTATGACGCTCAAATAATTTTAGTCGGTTTTCGCTTGATTGAGGAATTAAAAATAAAAAAACCCGTTGTTCATATAAATAGTTTGGGTTGTAAAAATTGTCGTTCGTCTTATCGCCGAAAATTACAGGATTATTACCGAAAATTATCAACTAAAATCTGCAAAGATTGCCGTCGGCGACTGACCTTAAATCCTTTGCGCTTGCTTGATTGTAAAAACGAAAATTGCGGAAAAGTAAAAGCGCAGGCGCCCATAATGCTTGATTATCTTTGTTCTTCGTGTCGGAGTCATTTTCGAGGGGTTTTAGAATATTTGGATGAAATTAGTTTGCCCTATACTCTTAATACTCATTTAGTCAGGGGATTAGATTATTATAGTCGGACTGTTTTTGAGGTATTTTCAGAAGGACAAAGTATTGCGCTGGCTGGCGGAGGTCGCTACGACTATTTAGGAGAAATGTTGGGGGCTAGAAAAAGCAGTTTGTCAGCAGTTGGTTGCGCTTTGGGAGCTGAGGCAATTATTGAAATAATGAAGGTCCAGGAAATAGCCGGCACGCCTAGGACAAAAGCAAAAGTTTTTTTCATTCAAATTGGAAAGCCGGCTAAAAAAAGAGGCCTTTCATTAATCGAAGAGTTTCGTCGCGCCGGCATTAAGGTTTATGAATCGCTAGGAAAAGAATCGCTTAAATCGCAATTGAAGGTGGCCGATAAAGAAGAAGCGGAGATTGCCTTAATTTTGGGTCAGCGTGAGGTTTTTGAAGATAATATTATTATTAGAGATATGAAAAGCGGCGTACAAGAAACTGTGCCGCTAAGTAAAATAGTGGAAGAGGTGAAACGAAGGATAAGGTAAAATGGATTGTATTTTTTGTAAAATTATCAAACATGAAGTTCCGACAGATATCGTCTACGAGGACGACCAGCTTGTAATTTTTCCTGATATTAAGCTGTCGGCGCCAATCCACTATCTTATCGTTCCCAAGGAGCATATTCAATCAATTATTCATCTGCAAAATAATCATCAGGAAATTATTTCTAAAATGATTTTTAGCGCCAAGACGCTGGCGGGAAAACTCGGGCTAAAAGGTTATAAGTTGGTGTTTAATGTAGGTAGAGAAGGCGGACAAATAATTGATCATCTTCACCTCCATTTATTAGGGGGCTGGGAAGATGAGGCTGGTAAAATTGATATTTAAAATTATTAAAGTAATCCACTAATAAACACTAATATAAAACTAATAGCCACCAAAGTTTAGTGGCATTTAGTGTAAATGAGCGAAGCGAATTTATATTAGTGATATTTAGTGGGTTTGCAAAGCAAACATGGAATTAAAACGTCGCGAAGGAGAACCAATAAGCGCTTTCTTGTACCGCTTTTCTAAAAAAATTCAGCAAAGCGGAATTTTGCGTGAAGCCAAAAAAAGAAAGTATAAAAGACGGCGGGTTACCAAATTCAGAAAACGCGTTTCGGCAATACACCGTGAAGAAAAACGGAAAGAAGTGGAGAAGGCGAGAAAAATGGGAACAATGTAAATTTTATGCTTCATTCTAAAATCACTGATGATTTAAAAATTGCGATGAAGTCCGGCAATAACTTTGAAGTCGGTGTTTTGCGTATGACTATAGCCGCTCTTCACAATAAAGAAATTGAGAAAAAAGGCAAAGGATTGGAAGCAGTCTTGTCAGACGACGAGGTAATTGAAGTTTTGACTCGCGAGGCAAAAAAAAGGAAAGAAGCGGCTGAACTTTATGTTAAGGGCAATCGAAATGATTTAGCGGAAAAAGAAACCAAAGAATTGGAAATCATTAAAAAATATCTGCCGGAGCAAATGAATCAAGAAGAAATTGAGAAAATCGTCAAAGCCGCGATTATTAGTACCGGCGCCAAAGAAATTAAGGAATTCGGCAAAGTAATGGCTGAAGCGATGAAGGACTTAAAAGGCAGAGCGGATGCGTCGCTCGTAAGCGAAATAGTCAAGAGTAAATTGAAATGAACGTAGTTTCAATTATAGGTTTAATCCGTCGGCCGATTAGTAAAAAGATTGAAAAAGAAATAAAAAAGACCGCCTCTAAAATACTGAAAATTTCAAAGAAAGATAATGTTTCGGTGGAGATTTATCTGACGAACGGGCGAAAAATGAGGTTTTTAAATAAAAAATTCAGAAATAAGGACAAAGTAGCCAATATTCTAAGTTTTGAAGAGCCAAGGAATTTTATCTCCCCACCTTCAAAAGCCAAAAAAATCGGTGAAATCTACCTCAAATTTCCAATCACTGATTACCCAATTAACCAACTACTTGTCCACGGTCTGCTTCACCTTTTGGGCTTCAAACACGGCAGTAAAAATGATAGAATGAAGATGGAAAAGGCGGAGCAAAAGTTGCTCCGCAAACTCTAAACTCTAAATCCTAAATTCTAAACAAATCACAAATTCTAAATCTCAAATCACAAACTTTTTATTTATTGTTTAAAATTTGGAATTTGAATTATTGGAATTTGTTTAGGATTTAGTATTTAGGATTTAGAATTTTATGTACATAACTGCCTTAGACATCGGTTCATCTCAAATCAAGGCCTTGGTCGTTGAAGCTCAAAGAGATGGTCAATTATCTTTGTTAGGCGTTTTTAAAATTCCCTCAATCGGTTTTAGAAAAGGAGAAATATCTACTTTTGAAGAAACCGTTCAATCATTAAAGTCGGCCTTTAAAGAAGTAAGACAAATCAATAAATCGGCGCTTAAAAATATTTTTGTCAATGTCGGCGGCGCTAATATTAAGATTCAAAATTCTCGGGGCATCGTGGCGGTTTCGCGTGCTGATAATGAAATTTACTCTGAAGACATTGAGCGTGTGATTAGGGCGTCGCAAGCGATTAATCTCGGGCCCAACAGGATGATTTTACACACCATTACCCGGGAATTTATCGTTGACGGAATCGGCGATATCGTTGACTCTCTGGGTATGGTTGGCAGCCGATTAGAAGTTAATAGTTTAATTATTGATGCCTTTAAGCCAAGTGTTAATAATTTAATTAAAGCCATAGAAATTGTGGGAGGAAAAATTAAAGGTTTAATTTATAATCCTTTGGCCTCAGCCCGTTCAGTTCTCTCAAAAAATCAAAAGGAATTAGGGGTAGTGATGATTGATATTGGATTCGGAACTGTCTCAATGGCTATTTATGAAGAAAACAAACTTGTTTCCGCCGCGATATATCCTATAGGCGCTTCTAATATTACTAATGATTTAGCAATTGGCCTGCGTTGTCCGATTAAAACCGCTGAGTCAATAAAAATTTCTTTCGGTGCTGCTCGCTCTAAAGAAATTTCTAGCAAAGAAAAAATTGAGCTTCATCAGATAGATGAGACATTAAGGTCGGTCGTCAATCGGCGTTTTATTTCAGAAATAATTGAAATTCGCTTGGCTGAAATTTTTGAATTAATTAATAATGAGTTAAAATCGTTAGGTAAAGCAGGACAGCTGCCGGCTGGGGTGGTAATTACCGGCGGTGGCGCTAAGATGTCTGGTATATTAGAATTAGCCAAGCAGGAGTTGAAATTGCCAGTTCAAATTGCCGCTCCGTCTTTTTCAGAAACAGAATTTTTAACTGCTGAATTTAAAAGCCAAATTGAAGAGCCAGAATTTTCAACAAGCGCTGGATTATTGTTTTTGGGTCTTGACCAAATCGCTAAAGAAAGTAGCTGGTTGTCAACCAGAAAAGGTTGGTTAGGAAAAATTTTCAGTAATTTTTTGCCGTAAACCCCGTTAGAAGTCCTTGGCATAAAAATTTTTACAGAAAAATTTTTATGCGGAGCAATAACGGGGGGGAATAAGAAGAAACAAAAGTTTATCTGAAATTAGCTTTGTGCTATATAGGACAGACTTCTAACGGGGTGAAGAAAAAATCAAAAGACTATCATTTAGCTAAAATTAAGGTGGTGGGTGTCGGTGGAGCTGGCAATAACGCAGTTTCTAGAATGTTTGATGAGCTACCGAAAAGTGTTGATTTAATTGCTGTTAACACTGATGTCCAAGACCTTAATTATACTCACGCTAAAGAAAAAATTCATATTGGTAAAAATCTGACCAAGGGTTTAGGAACTGGTATGAATCCTGATTTAGGCCAGCAAGCAGCTGAAGAAAATCGAGCTGAGCTTGCCGAAGCGTTAAAAGGCGCTGATATGATTTTTATTACTGCGGGGTTCGGCGGGGGAACTGGCACAGGCGCCGCGCCAGTTATAGCGGAAATTGCCAAGGAATTAGGGGTCTTAACAGTGGCGGTTATTACAAAACCATTTACTTTTGAAGGAGCGAAAAGATCTCAAATTGCTCTTGAGGGTTTGGCTAGGATTAGGGATAGAGTTGATACTTTAATTGTCGTGCCTAATGACCAAATTTTTTCTATTATTAATAAAGATACGTCTTTGGTTAAGGCTTTTGAAGAAATTGATGAAATTTTAAAAAACGCAGTTTTGGGGATTACTGATTTAATTATTTCTCCCGGTATTGTTAATGTTGATTTTGCCGATGTTAAAGCAGTGATGCAGGAAGGCGGCTCAACTATTATTGGCATTGGCATTTCAAGCGGTCCGGAGCGAGCTAGTCAAGCAGCTAATCAAGCTATTAATTCGCCTCTTTTAGAAATGTCAATTGAGGGCGCTAAGGGAGTGCTCTTTAGCGTTTCAGGCCATAGGGATTTAAAAATGAGCGAAGTTAATGAAGTGGCAAAATTAATTTCGGAAAACATTGACCAAACGGCAAAAATAATTTTTGGCGCCTACATTGACCGAAAATTAAATAAAGGACAATTAAAAGTAACTTTGGTGGCGACCGGTTTTAACGGAAGTTTTGAATATAAAAATAACGTTTTATCTCAGAATCTTTTTGCGCAAAAAACGATGATACCAGAAGATAAACCGGAAAATAAAAAAATAGAGGAAACTTATTTACAAGAGCCAATTAACCAAAATTCAATTTTTGAAGATAAAAAAAAGAAGGGGAAGATTGAGAAAACCGAAAAGAAAGAATCAGAGGAAACTTGGGACATTCCGGCTTTTTTAAGAAAAAGAAAACATTAAAATAATTGCGATATGTTTAGAAATATAAAAAAACGTAACGGCCAAGTAGCGCCGTTTAAAATTGAAAAAATTACTAACGCTATTTATAGGGCTTCGGTTGAAGTTGGCGAGGCAAATTGGCAAACCGCTTTGAATTTAACCAAAGAAGTTATTAAACGTTTGGAGTATAAATTTAAAAAAGGCGAGGCGCCGACAGTTGAGGGAGTTCAGGATATGGTGGAGGAAATCTTAATTGACACAGCCCATGCCAGAATCGCCAAGGCGTACATTTTATACCGCCAGCACAGAGTAATCATCAGAGACGAAAAAAAGCAAATTCTTAATAAAAAAGAAGTTGACGAAGTTGATAAAAAATTTGACATTAATGCTTTAAG
>CAYIWD010000007.1:0-25764 GCA_964367055.1 uncultured Candidatus Saccharibacteria bacterium | reverse complement strand
CTCTCGTCCGCCAGCTGGCGGACTCGAACCATGCCCGCTCGCCTGCGCAGGTTTCGGATAAAATAAATTTTTCTGTTTTACAAAAGAATTTTCTGCTTATTACGAAAGAAAATTTTCTCTTATTTGATAGTTGTTGGAAGGAAGAACGAAAATTTAAAAAGACCTGAAATGGGTCTTTTTAAGTAGGCAAAATAAGCCTAAACTGGCCTACTTGCCCCGTAGCGAGCTTGCTCTGCTTCGGGGTTTGTAAGGCTTTCGGATACTGGTTTCAGAGAAGGAGAGAAATTTACTTCATTAAGATTAAACTGCTAGTTTTGGTTTAGATTCCAAAGTGAGAGTTAAAGGAATTTTCCGCTTCAGGAGTTCTAATTTGAACCTAGGGGGAAATTTTTGCGAAGCGTTAAGAACTTCAATACCGATAATTTTGCCTTTTTTGTCATAATCAAAAATAATCCCCTCCCGAATTTCTTCGCTTTTTTGGTAAGGGCTTTCATTAAATCTGATGTAGAGGGCATCTTCTTTTTTATCGTAATGAAAGCGCATATTATTTTAGATATTTTTTAATTTTAGTCGTTAGAAATGCCGTAATCACTTTTTTGGTTGAATTTGTTATGCTGTATATTACTATCAGTAGATATTTTTTGTTTCCTTTCTTTGTTAATTTTACTGCTTGAAATTTTTGGTTGGATTGCGAAATAATTTTATCTGGTTTTGAAATAGCGTAAATAATTTGCTTTTTAGAAATATTTCTTTCAATTATTTGATAAGCGGCATGTTCAGTAAAAACAATTTTTGAATTACGGTCCATATTTATTTATTATTTTAAGTATAGTAAATTAAAAGGCTATGTCAATGAGTAATAGAATTGTTAATAGCTAAACATTGACCCCGTATGACAAAGTGGATAACTACGGGGTTGACAAATTAGCGTCTGTTGGACTATAATGCAGTTAGTGAGTGTGGGTTTTCCTTATCCCTAGTCGCAAGACCGGGGAAATCTAAGGAAAACCCTTCCAGTCCCCCTCCGACCTTGGTCTGAGGGGGTTTTAGTTTGTTGAAAATTTAAATAATACCTTTTATACTTAATTGGGCAGTGGTTAAGGGCACTCACTAAGCAATAAAAACTGGAGGTCACCACCACTGCCCTTTGATTGACATAATTTCTATCATTTGCTATTATTTAAAAGCCGGAAATAATATGTTAATATTTATTCTGGACAAAATAATCGTTTAAAAGATTTAGCCCAATAAAGCTTATGACAGCCGGCTAAGTCTGGCTGTTTTTGTTAGAAAACGAAACGTAATACCAATATACAAATGCGCGCTAATGATACTAATGAATACGAATTCGTATTTATTCGTATAATTAGTATAAATTAGTATATTAGCATTACATAAGCGAAGCGATGGCTTTTATTATCGGTAAAAAAATTAAAATGTCGCAGATTTGGAAAGACGATAAAGTAGTCCCGATCACTTCAATTCAAGCCGGGCCAGTTGTGATAACTCAAATTAGGACTAAAGAAAAAGATGGTTATGAAGCGGCTCAAATTGGATTTGAAACAAAAAAAAGATTGAATAAGCCGATGAAAGGACATTTAAAAGATTTGGGTAATTTTCGCTATCTTAAAGAGTTTAAAGTTGGAGGTTTAGAGTTGAAAGTTGGCGACTACTTAGATGTCAGCCAGTTTCAGGAAGGCGATAAAGTAAAAATTAGCGGTTTAACTAAGGGCCGCGGTTTTCAGGGCGTGGTTAAGCGTCACGGTTTTCATGGCGGTCCAAAAACTCACGGTCAGAAAAACCGCTGGCGAGCAGCTGGCTCTATTGGCGCTACTGCTCCGCAGCGAGTAATGCCTAATAAAAAAATGGCCGGCCGGATGGGGCAAGAAAGAAAGACATTAAAAAATGTAAAAATAATCGGCGTTGATAAAGAAAAAAATATTTTGATGATAAAAGGCGCGGTGCCAGGAAGAAGAGGGACATTATTGAAAATTGAAAATTGAAAATTTTATGACAATTGATGTTTTTGATAAACAAAATAATAAGGTAGATACACTTGAATTACCAGACAGAATTTTTAATGTTAAGTGGAATTCCGCTTTGGTTCATCAGGTTTTAGTAGCTCAATTGTCTAGCCAGCATTATCCGTTTGCTCACGCTAAAGGCAGAAGTGAAGTGAGGGGCGGCGGTAAAAAACCCTGGAAACAAAAAGGCACTGGCCGGGCAAGACACGGCTCAATTCGTTCGCCAATCTGGAAGGGAGGCGGAGTTACCTTTGGTCCGAATAAAGAAAGAAATTTCGTCAAAAAAATTAATAAAAAGATGAAACGTTTGGCGATTTTTAACGTGCTGTCGAAAAAGATAAAAGATAACGAAATTAAAGTGGTTGATAATTTCGGCATTGGTTTAAATAAAACAGGCGAATGGAACAAGATTCTTAAGAAAATAACCGATTTGAAGTCAAAGATTTTACTGATTCCTGCTGCTTCCAACAATATTCATCGAGCGATTAATAATATAAAAAATATTGACGCGATCAGCCCAAAATCTTTAAATGTTTACGATTTATTGAAGGCTAAAAATATTATTTTAGAAAAAAAAGCGATAAGTGAAATAGAGAAACATTATAAAGCGTAATACCAATATACAAATGCGTGCTAATAATACTAATAAATACGAATTCGTATACATTAGTATAATTAGCATGAATTAGCATATTAGCATTGCATTTAGCGAAGCGATGAGTATTTTTAAAAAAGCAAAAAAAGAAAATAAAGATTTACCAAAAACAGATATTCCGCGTGCGTCCGCATCAAGCCAGCGCGCGTCAACGCTGCTAATAAGGCAGCCATGGATTACAGAAAAAGCGACTGATTTAGGGGCTTTCAGGAAATATATTTTTGTAGTAGATAAAAAAGCGAATAAGTCAGAAGTTAAAAAGTCAATCGAATCTATTTATAATGTAAAAGTGGAAGACATAAATATTATTAATATCAAAGGCAAAGCAAAAAGATTGGGTCGAAGTTTAGGGAAGACATCGTCTATTAAAAAAGCGGTTGCGACATTAAGAAAAGGAGAAAAAATTGATATAATGCCAACATAAAATTATGAAATCATACAAGCCAACAACACCATCGCGACGATTTATCACGAACGTTGATTACGGCGTTTTAAGCGCGATTAGTCCTTTAAAGAAATTTCTTAAAAGACTTCATGAAAATTCAGGCAGAAATTTTCAGGGCAGAATAACAGTGAGGCATCAGTCATCCGGAGTTAAAAGATTATATCGCTTAATTGATTTTAAACAAAATAAACTGGATATTTCGGCAAAAATAGAAGCTATTGAATACGATCCCTATAGAAGCGCTTTTATCGCCCGGCTTTTATATAAAAATGGCGAGCGGAATTATATTTTGGCTTCAAAAAATATGAAAGTTGATGATGAAATAATTGTTTCTGAAAATGCGCCACTGAAAGAGGGGAATAGATTGAAATTAAAAAATATTCTGATTGGCTATTTAGTTTACAACATAGAATTACAAAGAAATAAAGGAGGGCAACTAGCGAGGTCAGCCGGTTCTTACGCCGAGGTGTTGGCGCAGGAAAATGGCTTTACTAACTTAAAACTTTCTTCTGGGGAAATTAGAAAAGTGGCTTGGGATAATTTTGCTTCTTTGGGACAAGTTTCTAATCCTGACCATAATTTAATAGTTATTGGCAAAGCTGGTCGTTCGCGGCTCAAGGGGGTTCGGCCAACGGTTCGCGGTTCAGCAATGAATCCTCGAGACCATCCCTATGGAGGAGGTGAGGGCCGGGCACATCGCGGTACAAAACGGCCGAAAACAAAATGGGGTAAGATTACCGGTGGTCGAAAAACTAGAAAGAAAAAGAGATTGAGTAATAAATATATTATAAAACGAAGAAAATAGGATTTAGAATATAGAATTTAGGAATTAATCTTTCTAAATTTTCAATTCTAGGTTTTCAGCCCTAAAATGAGTCGGTCATCTAAAAAAGGTCCTAATATTGACCCAAAAATATTAAAAAAAATTTCCAAGCTGAAGCCAGACGACAAGACGGTTATAAAAACATGGTCTCGGGATTCAGAAATTTCGCCAGAAATGGTCGGTTTTACTTTTGGCGTCCATAACGGAAAAGATTTTATTTCTGTAAAAATAACAGAAGAGATGGTGGGCCATCGATTGGGAGAATTTTCGCTGACAAGAAAATTTATTAAACACGGCGGAAGAATACAAAGGGAAATAGAGAAAAAAGTAGAAGAACCAGCAAAAAAATAATTTATTTTAATTTATGAAAACTCAAACTGCTAAATTAAATTATTTAAAAATAGCGCCGAGAAAAGTACGGTTGGTTGCCGGCATGCTTAAGGGACTATCAGTTAATGAAGCGGAAGCTCAACTGCTTATAAATCCCAGAAGGTCGAGTTTGGCTTTACTTAAACTTCTTCGTTCTGCGGTTAGCAACGCCAAACATAATATTCAATTAAATCCCGAACATCTTTTCATCTTTGAAATAAAAGTTGATGGGGGGCCGATGCTCAAAAGATATATGCCGCGAGCTATGGGTCGAGCAACGCCAATTCAAAAAAAGAGTAGTCATATTACTTTGGTTTTAGCGGAGTCAGATAAATTAAAACTGCCGCGGTTTAAAATAATTAAAGTAGGGAAAATTTCAAAGAGAGAAAAAGCAGAAAGGGTAAAAAAAACAAAAGGAGAAAAAGAAATAGAAAAACCAAAATTGCCGGAAAAAGAAACAATAAAACAGTCGGAAAAGCCGGGTTTTATGAGAAGACTATTTAGAAGAAAAAGTATATAAATCATGGGGCACAAAATAAGACCAGATTCATTAAGAGTGGGAATCAATAAGGGTTGGCTGGGGAATTGGTTTCCTAAAAAATATGATTTTAGAAACTCGCTAGAGGAGGATGTTTTGATAAGAAAAATAATAAAAGAAAAAATTGGTCAAGCTGGTATTGATAGAATTTTAATAGAAAAAGTCGGAAATAATTGCAGGATTTCAATTAAAGCCAGCCGGCCGGGTTTTATTATTGGCCGCGGCGGGAAAGGAATTGAGGATCTAACAAAATTATTAGAAAAGAATTTAAAAAAAATAAGAAAAGAGAGGGGACTTTCAGATGTCATGTCAGTGAATTTAAATATTGAAGAATTAAAACGTCAAGAAATTTCTGCTGCTGTTATTTCTCAAAATATTGCCTGGGATTTAGAAAAAAGAATGCCGTATCGTCGAACGATTAAAAGATATTTAGATCAGATGTTGCAGAACAAAGAAGCAAGGGGGGCAAAAATTTTAGTGAAGGGAAGATTAGACGGAAATGAAATCGCTAGAGATGAACATTTAGAAAAAGGGAAATTGCCACTTCAGACGCTTCGGGCTAATATTGATTATGGTCAATCAACCGCTTTTACTACTTACGGAACGGTCGGCATAAAGGTATGGATATATAAAGGGGAAGTGTTTGAATAAACATCTATGCTGTTACCTAAAAAAGTAAAACATCGAAAATGGCAAAAAGGGAGGTCAAAGAAACGAATGGTTGAAACCAGGGGTGTTAATTTGGCTTTCGGGAATTTGGGGCTTCAGGCTATGGAGAACGCATGGATAAATTCAAGACAAATTGAGGCGGCCCGTAAAGCTATTAGTCATTTTACTAAAAAAGGCGGTAAAGTGTGGATAAGAATTTTTCCTGATAAGCCGATAACTAAAAGACCCCCAGAGACAACTATGGGCGGCGGTAAGGGCGGTGTTGAATATTATGTGTTCCCAGTGAGAGTGGGAAGGATACTTTTTGAAATTGACGGCTTGGATAAAGCTTTAGCAAATGAAGCGTTAAGAAGAGCTGGTCATAAATTACCTGTTAAAACAAGAATAATTGTGAAATAAATTAGAGTATGAAGAAAAAAGAATTTCAACAATTTAAAAATAAACCATTACCAGAAATTCAGAAGAATCTGTCTGATTATCGCGAAAAATTGAGGAAATTAAAGTTTGATTTGTCGCAGGGCAAAGTTAAAAATATTTCTGAAATTAAAGAAACAAAAAAGGCGATTGCGAGAATATTAACATTAACAAATTTATGAAAAGAAAATTACAGGGCATAGTAGTTTCCGATAAAATGAATAAAACACGGGTAGTGGCGGTGGTGCGTTTAAAAAAACATCCACGCTATAAAAAATATTATAAATTAACTCGGAAATTCAAAGCCCATGACGAAAAAAATGAATATAAAACTGGGGATACGGTTTTAATTGAAGAAACGAGACCATTAAGTAAAGAAAAGAGATGGAAAATTTTGTCCAAAATTAATTAAGAATTAAAAATGCAGAATTAAGAATTAAATTAAAGAAAAATTCGGAATTCTTACTTCTGAATTATGCATTAACGAAATTTATGATTCAAGAACGCACAATTTTAAAGGTAGCAGATAATAGCGGTGCTAAAATCATCCGCTGTTTTCGCGTTTTAGGAGCGACTGGGCGACGTTATGCCCAGATTGGCGATATTATTGTGGCTTCTGTTCAAAAAGCTGAACCACGAAAAGCCATTAAGAAAAAAGACATTGTAAGGGCAGTAATTGTCAGACAAAAACAGCCCTTGAGACGTCCTGACGGCTCCTATGTTCGTTTTAATGAAAATGCGGCAGTAATTGTTGAAAAAAAAGAACCAAAGGCAACAAGAATTTTTGGTCCGATCCCCAGAGAAATAAAAGAAAAAGGTTTTGAAAAAATATTAACAATGGCGGAAGAAATAGTATAAATCAACGAATAACGAATCTGTACGAATAATCGAATAATCGAATAATCGAATAAACGAATTCGTTTATTCGTAAATTCGTAATAAGTTCGCTATTCGATGATACGAGCAAATGCGAGTTAAAAAAGGCGATACAATTAAAATTATTACTGGTAAAGATAAAGGTAAAACTGGTAAGTTATTAAAAGTTCTTCCTAAAAAGAACAAAGTTTTAATTGAGGGTTTAAACCTATATAAAAAACATGTTAGGCCAAAGCGCGAAGGAGAGAAGGGTGAAATTGTTTTGGTGCCGCGACCAATTGATGTTTCAAGCATTCTATTAGTTTGTTCTAGCTGCGGAAAGGGTGTAAAAATCGGCTACCGTTTTGATGGAAAAACAAAGATAAGAGTATGTAGAAAATGTGGAGCCACAATTTCATAAAACATGAAACCTGAAACCTTAAACAAAAAAATTCAAAAAGAGCTCGGTTATAAAAATGAGTTGGCGATTCCAGAAATAGAAAAGATTGTGATAAATGTCGGTATCGGAAGGCTATCCCAGCAACCAAATTTTGAAGAGAAAATTTTACCGGAATTAGTTAAAAAACTATCTTTAATCACCGGTCAAAAACCGGCTATTTGTCGGTCGAAAAAATCAATTTCTGGATTTAAGCTTAGGGCCGGTCAGATTGTCGGGTTAAAGACAACTCTTCGTCGTCAAATGATGTCTACTTTTTTAGAAAGGCTAATTAAAGTGGTTTTCCCCCGAGTCAGAGATTTTAGAGGAATCGATACTAAGGGCATAGACGAAGGGGGTAATTTAACTATCGGGTTGAGAGAGGACACGGTTTTTCCTGAGATTAACCAGGAAACATCAAAGGTTGACTTTGGTTTGGAAATCAGTATTGTAAGTAATGCAGAAAATAAAGAAGAGGCAATTAAATTATATAGAATTCTAGGTATACCATTGAAAAAATAAACGAAGCGATTGGGAAAAAATGGCAAAAACATCAGTAATAGTAAGGTCAAAAAAGAAACCAAAATATACGACACGCATAGTCAGGCGCTGTTTTAAATGCGGTCGGAAACGCAGCTATTTAAGAGATTTTGGGCTTTGCCGGATTTGTTTTAGGGAAATGGCGAGCCGTGGAGAAATACCGGGAATTAAGAAAGCTAGTTGGTAAATTTTTCTATGTATATCAATCTTTTAACTCAACTTAAAAACGCTCAAGCGGCAAAGAAAGAGAGTATTAAAATTTCTTATTCAAAAATGGACGAAAGAATTTTAGAGGTTTTGGAGGAAAACGGTTATATTAAAGATTTTGAAAAAAAGGGAAGGGGGACAAAACGGATATTGGAGATTAACCTGAGGTATTCTGAAGGTAAAAAAATAATCGAAAGAATTAAATTTATTAGTAAATCATCGCGCCGACTTTATACTGGCTATGCAGAAATAAAACCAGTCAGGCATGGCTATGGATTATTAGTAATGTCAACCCCAAAAGGAATTTTAACCGGCAAAGAAGCAAAAAAAATGAAAGTAGGAGGAGAGTTATTATTTGAAATATGGTAGTAGCGTAATGCCAATATACGAATGCATGCGAATTATACTAATAAATACGAATAAATTTTATTAGTATCCATTCATATCATTAGTATGAATTAGTATATTAGTATTACATTAAGCGAAGCGATGTCTAAAATCGGTAAAAAATTAATAATAATTCCAGATAACGTCGAGGTAAAAACGGACGGTATTTTTTTAGAATTTAAAAATGATAATAAATTAATTAATTTTAAAATTCTGCCATATATAAAGGCGCAAATTAAAGATAAGACACTTTTATTCATTCCGGAAAATAGTTCAAGAGTAGCGCGAATTAACTGGGGAACAATGGGATCTTTGGCCTACAATGCTATTAGTGGTTTAACTAAGGGATTTAACAAAGTCTTGGAGATTGAAGGGATTGGTTATCGAGCGATCATGGAAGGAGGTGCGCTAGTTTTAAGCTTGGGGCTTTCTCATCCAATTAAATTTATCCCGCCAAAAGGAATAGAAATTTCAGTTGAAAAAAATGCGATTAATATTTCAGGTTTTGATAAGGCCGTTGTTGGTCAAGTATCGGCTCAGATAAGAGCCCTTAAAAAGCCAGAGCCATATAAAGGAAAAGGTATTAAATACCAAGGCGAGATAATTCGTCGGAAAGCCGGTAAAAAAGTGGCCGGCACAGGAGCGGGCGCTACTAAATAAAAAATATGAACAGAAGAAAAGCATTGAACAAAATAAGAAATCAAAGGAAAAGACGGTCGAGAGCTAAAATATTCGGCACATCAATTAAGCCGCGTCTTTCTGTTTTTAGAAGCAACCACTACACCTATGTTCAGTTAATTGATGATGGGGATAGAAAAACCCTGCTTAGCGCTTCAACTCAGGAATTCAAAAATAAAGAAAAAAAATTAAAGAAAACTGAAGAGGCCGAAAGATTGGGCGTCTTAATCGCTAAAAAAGCTATTGAAAAAGGAATTAAAAAAGCGGTCTTTAACCGTCGAGGATATAAGTATCATGGTCGAGTTAAAGCCATAGCTGAAGGAGCGAGAAAAGAAGGACTACAAATATAATTATGGAAAGAAAAGTTAAAGGTGAATATAAGGAAAAAGTTTTAGATTTAAGAAGAGTCACTCGAGTTGTGGCTGGCGGCAAAAGATTTCGTTTTCGAGCGACAGTAGTAATTGGAGACGAAAGAGGGAGGGTCGGTGTCGGCGTCGCTAAAGGAATTGATGTGGCTCAGGCAGTTGATAAAGCAAAGGTAATAGCTAAAAAGAGAATAATAACAGTGCCGCTTAAAGATAAAACAATTCCTCATGAAGTAGAAGCAAAATTCAGCGCTGCTAGAATAATCATTAAGCCGGCTAGAAATGGCCATGGTCTTAAAGCCGGCGGTTCTGTCAGGCAGGTTTTGCTTTTGGTTGGAGTCAGAGACGCCACGGCAAAATGTCTTGGCGGGACAAAAAATAAATTGACTAATGCGATGGCAGCAATTGAAGCATTAAAAAAATTGAAGATTGAAAAATTACAAGATTAATTATTCCTATGCAACTTCACCAGTTAAAATCATTTCAAAAAATTAAATCCAAAAAGCGAGTTGGTCGCGGCGGTAAACGCGGTACTTATTCTGGTAAGGGTCAGAAAGGTCAGAAATCCCGCGCCGGACATAAAATTAGGCCAGCTGAAAGAGACCTAATTTTGAGACTGCCGAAATTACGCGGCTTCAAATTTAAGTCTTTAAAATCAAAGCCAGTAGTTATAAATATTGGCGAGTTGGCGACAAAAATTAAAGGTGATATAATTAATAAAGAAAGCTTACTTCAAGCTGGTCTAATTAGAAAATCAGATAAACGAGTTAAAATTTTGGGAGATGGCGTGAACAATAAACCTTTTATTATTCAGGGATTAGAGATTTCCGAGAGCGCTAAGAAGAAAATTGAATCGGCCGGCGGCAGTATAAAGGCGGCAGTATAAAATGAGTAAAATTCTCCAACTTTTTAGAATCAAAGACCTCCGTAACAAAATTCTAATTGTTGCTTTTTTACTATTGGCTTTTCGGGCTTTAGCGGCAATTCCTATCCCTTCTATTGACGCCATTCGCCTAAGAGAATTTTTATCCAATAATCAAGTATTCGGCTTTCTTAATATTTTCTCCGGCGGCGGCTTGGATAAGTTGTCTATTGTGATGCTTGGAGTGGCTCCTTATATCACAGCTACTATTATTATGCAGCTACTGACTATGATTTTTCCGAAATTAAAAGAAATGTATTACGAAGAAGGAGCGATTGGGAAAGCAAAATTTAACCGCTGGTCGCGATACATAACAGTTCCTTTGGCGGTGCTTCAGGGTTATGGTTTTTTGAATCTTTTAATTTCTCAAAATGTAGTGCCCCCTTTAGGATTTTTTGATCTTATTAAAAACGTGATTGTTATAACTAGCGGAACAATGATTTTGGTTTGGTTGGGAGAATTAATTACTGAACAAAAAATCGGCAATGGCATATCACTTATAATTTTTGCCGGTATTGTTAGCAGTCTGCCGGCCACATTGCAGGGAGCGTTTTTCTCTTATACGCCTGAAGTTTTGTCAACTTATTTAGCTTTTACGCTAGTGGCGATTTTTGTTATCGCCGGCGTGGTTTTTATCAATCAAGGCGAAAGAAAAATTCCGGTTGCTTATGCTAAGCGGGTGAGAGGAATGAAAATGTACGGCGGCGCTTCAAGTTATTTGCCACTTAAAGTTAATCAGGCCGGAGTTATTCCGATTATTTTTGCTATTTCAATTTTGCTCTTCCCTCAATTTATCGCGCAAGCCAGCGCAATTTTCTCAAAAGATTTGTCATTGAAGCTTAACGACTTAGCTAGCCAATTTCTTAACAATCAATATTTTTACGCCTTGTTTTATTTTGGGCTAGTCGTGATTTTTACTTATTTTTATACGGCGATTACTTTTGACCCGAATGAAATTTCTAAAAATATGCAGCGAGCTGGAGGATTTGTGACTGGCGTGAGACCGGGCGATTCTACCTCAAGTTTTTTGTCGAAAATTATTAACCGTTTGACTCTTTCCGGCGCGCTTTTTTTGGGGCTCATAGCGATTTTGCCTCAAATAACGAGAATATTTACCGGTATTTCAATTTTAACCATCGGCGGCACCGCGATTTTGATTGTGGTGTCTGTGGCGTTAGAAACCATTAATCAAGTTAATTCGCAATTGGTGATGAGAGAATACGAGGAGATTTAGCAGAAAATCTTTTTCTCAGAGAATTTTATTTTTTTTCAACCCGCTTCGCCCGCCCCAGCGTGGCGGGCTCGCTTGTTCCTCGGCTCGCTCCTCCCCGACCACGGGTCGGGGAAACCATGCCCGCTCGCCTGCGCAGGCTTCAGAAAAATAAAATTCTCTGTTTTACGAAAAGATTTTCTATTTTTAGTTAGTTGGTTTATGATTTTGAATATGGCTCTATTGAGCCATTTTTAGTTTGAAAAATGAGCCGTTTGACAAAGCATTGTTTTTAAAGAGCAATCTCGTAGACATTTGAAAATTTTAAGAATTTCATATAAACTTAAACAATGCTTAGAACTTCTAATAAAATCGCGGTGATTATTTTTGGGCCGCAGGGGTCGGGCAAAGGGACGCAAGCCGAGTTAATCGCCAAAAAAATTGGCGGTCTTCATTTTGACACCGGTCAATACTTGCGGACTATTCTTTACGACCCTAATTCGCAAAATGATAAAATAATTCAGAGAGAAAGAAAATTGAATGCTGCTGGTGTGCTTAATACGCCGTCTTGGATTTTGAAAATCATGGTTGATGTGATAAAAAAAGCAGCGGACTTAAGACAAAGTATGGTTTTTAGCGGCTCGCCGCGGACTTTTTACGAAGCATTCGGCTATAATCAAGGCGAAAATCAGAATGGTAAAACCGAAGGCGTAATGGAGATTCTTAAAAAATATTACGCTAAAGAAAATATTTTTGTTTTTATTTTCAAATTGTCGCTTAAAGATTCAATTAAAAGAATTAACGGAAGATTAACTTGTTCTGTTTGCAATGGCCCGCTACTGGCGCAAAAAAATAAATTTAAATCCTGCCCGTTCTGCGGCGGAAAAATCATAAAAAGAAAAGACGACACGGAAAAAAGCATTCGGGAAAGATTGTTGGAATATCAAACAAGAACAATGCCGATTTTCAAAAAAATTAAAAGCGGCGGATATCGTGTTTTTGAAATTGACGCCCGCCCCGCGCCTTATAAAATTTTTGAGACAACGTACAAGAAACTAATAAAATGACCATACCATTAAAGTCGGCGCAAGAAATTAAAGGCATAGCCGCTGCTGGAAAAATTTTGGCGAAAATTTTAAGAATCATAAGTCGGGAAGCGAAAGTCGGGGCAAAATTAAGCGACCTGAACAAATTAGCTTATCGTTTAACCAAGCAAGAAAAAGCCCAGCCGGCTTTTTTAGGTTATAAGCCAGATGCCGCCTCAAAGCCGTTCGGCGCTTCAATTTGCGCTTCGGTCAATGAAGTAGTGGTTCATGGTTTCCCTTCGGATTATAAACTTATTTCTGGCGATGTTTTAAAAATTGATTTCGGAGTGGAACATCAGGGTTTTTTTGCAGACGCGGCGTTAACTATCGCCGTTGGGAAAGTTTCTAAAGAAACGGAGTATTTAATTAAAACTACGAAAATGGCTTTGGCTAAAGCGATTAAAATCGCCAAAGCCGGCAATACCTTAGGCGATATCGGCTGGATTATTTCTAAAACCGCGGAAAAGAGCGGATTTAAAATTATTAAAGATTTAACTGGCCACGGCATTGGTCTGAAGCTTCATGAAGAGCCAACGATTTATAATTTCGGCGAAAAAGGTAAGGGCATTGAATTAAAGCCGGGAATGGTTTTGGCGATTGAGCCGATGTTTTCTATCAGCACTGATAAAATTACGCAAAAACCTGATGAAAGCTGGGCAACCGCTGACAGCTCTTTATCAGCTCATTTTGAGCACACAATAGCCCTTACCGAGAAAGGAGCTAAGATATTAACAGAAATATAATGCCAATATACGAATATATGCTAATGATACGAATTGATACTAATAAGATTTACGATGGACATATTCGTATTCATTAGTATAATTAGTATGAATTAGTATATTAGCATTACATTATCATGAAGCCATATTTATCCGTTATCATTCCTGCTTACAACGAAACCAAGCGTTTGCCTTTGACTTTGATTGATATTGATAAACATCTTAAAAATTCTGATTTCGCTTATGAAATTATTGTAGTGGATAATAATTCTACTGACGCGACTGCCGAAGTGGTAAAAAGATTTTCCCATTTGATTAAAAATTTGCGGCTTATTGAATCGCCGAAAGGCAAAGGCATTGCGGTGAAATATGGAATGCTTGAAGCTAAAGGTGAAATTCGACTTTTTACTGACGCTGATAATTCTACGTCAATTGACCAATTTAATAAAATGATTCCGTATTTTACAGAAGGTTATGATGTAGTTATTGGTTCGCGCGATATTCCAGGCGCAAAATTAGTGCCGGCTCAGCCGTGGTATAAAAGATTAGGCGGTAATTTAGGAAATTTAGTTATTCAATTTTTGCTTTTACCCGGAATGTGGGACACTCAATGCGGATTTAAAGCTTTTACTGAAAGCGCGGCAGAAAAAATTTTCCGAGTAATAAAAATCAGCCGTTGGGGATTTGATGTTGAGGTTTTATCTCTGGCTAAAAAATTTGGCTACAAGACAAAAGGAATTCCGGTTGTTTGGGTTAATGATCCATTTTCGGGCGTAAAATTAACAACTTATTTTCAGTTTTTAATGGAGGTTTTTAAAATAAAATGGTGGATGATGAATTTTGATAAAAATTATAAGATGAAGTCGCAATAATTTTTAAACAAAATCATCACCCCGACCGCGGTCGGGGTGCTCAATGTGATAATAAAATTTATTTCGCATTGGGCTCATAAATTTTAATCACATTGGCATGACTCATTATATTACTAAAGGAAGTTTAGAAGAATTAAAAAAAGAATTAGAGCATCTTAAAAAAGAAGGCCGAATGGAAATCGCCGAGAGATTAAAGCGAGCCAAAGAATACGGCGACTTATCGGAAAATTCCGAATACTCTGACGCCAAAGAAGCGCAAGCGAAGCTTGAAAGCCGCATTTTTGAATTGGAAGAAATGGTCCGTGGCGCTGTTTTAATCAAAAAAAATGATAGAAAAGATATAGTTAGCATTGGCTCAACCATTGAAGCGCAGAAAGGGCTAAAAACCTTTAAATACACGATTGTTGGCTCGCGTGAGGCAAAGCCAGAGGCAGATTTGATTTCTAACGAGTCGCCTCTAGGCAAAGCTTTTTTAGGCAAAAAAATTGGGGATAGTGTTGAAATAAACACGCCCGGCGGAAAAATAAGATATAAGGTAACAAAAATAGAATAAAATGCTTGAGGACATTATTAAGGAACGGCAAAAAAAATTAAAAAATCTTTTTGAAGTAGGAATTAATCCTTTTCCCTCTAAAATCAAACGTACAATTTCCATCGCCGAAGCATTAAAAGATTTCGGAAAATTATCGGTTTCAAAAAAACAGCTCTCTATTAGCGCTAGAATAAAAGCATTAAGAGATCAAGGCAATTTAATTTTTATTGATTTAAGCGATGAGTCAGGAAGGATCCAAGCGGTTCTTAAAGCCGACAATTTAGATAATTTCAAAATCTTAAAGCAAAATTTAGATACAGGTGATTTTATAAGTGTCGCTGGTCCTCTTTTTAAAACCCAGAAAGGCGAAAAAAGCATTGAAGTCAAAACTGCTCAAATTATCGTTAAAAGTTTGCGTCCGTTGCCAACTGAATGGTTTGGCTTAAAAGATGTTGAAGAAAGATATCGTAAAAGATATTTGGATTTAATTTTAAATTCCGAGGTAAAAGAAAAAATAGTTGCTCGTTCTAAAATCATTGAAACCCTAAGAGCGGATTTAGCAAAGGAGGGTTTTATTGAGGTAGAAACGCCGATACTCCAGCCGCTTCCGGGAGGCGCTTTGGCTCGGCCTTTTATTACGCATCATAATGCCTTAAACTGCGATTTTTATTTGCGCGTGGCGCCGGAACTTTATCTTAAAAGATTATTGGTGTCTGGCTTTGAAAAGATATATGAAATTGCTAGAAATTTTCGCAACGAAGGCATAGATAGAGATCATAATCCAGAATTTACTATGCTTGAAATTTATATTGCTTATGAAAATTGGGAAGGGCTGATGGAATTTACAGAAAAGTTACTTAAAAAATTTGTGGGTGGCGGCAAATGGCAGAAAATCACTTATGCTGAAGCTATTAAAAAATACGCTGGCAAGAATTTAAAAAATATTAAGCCCGATGAAATCGACGAGGTTTTCAAAAAAGAAGCGCGGTCAAAAATTATTAAGCCAGTTTTTGTCACTCATTATCCTAAAGCAATTTCTCCTTTTGCCAAGTCATGCGAAGATAATCCTGAATTAACCGAAAGATTTCAGTTGATTGTCGACGGGATGGAAATAGTCAACGGCTTTTCAGAATTAAATGACCCGCTTGAGCAGAGAAGGCGAATGGAAGAACAGGAAAAAAAGTATCGGGCTGGCAATTTAGAGGTTTCCCGGCTGGACGAAGATTTTTTGGAGGCAATGGAATACGGAATGCCGCCAGCCGCTGGGCTTGGCATCGGCATTGACAGATTAATTGTTTTAGCGACAAAAAGCCACAATATTAAAGAAATAATCGCGTTTCCAACCTTAAGACCAAAATAATATGTTAGATATTAATTTAATTCGTCAAAATCCGGAAAAAGTTAAAAAGGGCATTGAGTCAAAAAACGTCAGCCCTAAATTAGTTGATGATTTTTTGGCGTTGGATGAAGAGTGGCGTAAATTAGTAAAAGAAATTGATGATTTAAGAGCTGAACAGAAAAAATTTTCTGACGAGAGAAAAATTACGGAAGCGACAAAACTTAAAGACAAAATTCAGTTATTAGAAACAGATTTGAAAAATATTGATAAAAACAGGGAAGAAATTTTATACCAATTGCCGAATTTGCCAATTGATGATGTACCGTTTGGCAAAGACGAAAGCGAAAATGTAGTTTTGCGGGAAGTGGGGGAGAAAACAAAATTTAATTTTTCACCAAAAGACTATTTCGAAATTGCCGAAAAACTAGATTTAATTGACGTTGAGCGAGCCGCCAAGGTTTCCGGCAGCCGCTTCGGCTATTTAAAAAACGAGGCAGTGCTTCTGGAATTTGCTTTGGAAAATTTAGCTTCGGAAATTTTAATCAAAGAGGGATTTGCGCTTGTTGACCCGCCGGTTTTAATTAAACCGGAGATGATGAAGGGAATGGGGTACGTAGAGCGCGGAGGAGAAGAGATTTATTATTTAAAAGACGACAATCTTTGTTTAGTAGGAACATCAGAACAATCAATGGGGGTGATGCACGCCGATGAAATTTTTGAACAGAAAAATCTGCCAAAGAGATATCTTGGTTTCTCGTATTGTTTCCGGCGAGAGGCCGGGTCTTACGGAAAAGATACTAAAGGGATTTTCCGAGTACACCAATTTTACAAAGTAGAAATGATTAGTTTTTGTCATCCGGAGAAATCTAAAGAGGAACATGAATTTTTCTTATCACTTGAAGAAAAATTAATGAAACTTATAAATATTCCTTATCAGGTGCTTCAGATATGTACGGCCGATTTGGGCGATCCGGCGGCGGCCAAATATGACATTGAAGCTTGGCTGCCCTCAGAGGAACGATATAGAGAAACTCATTCTACTTCCAATTGCACGGATTTTCAGGCAAGACGTTTAAATATCCGCTATCGCGATGAATCTGGCAAATTAAATTTTGTCCATATGGTTAATGGAACCGCTTTCGCTACAGGCAGGACCATAATTGCCATTTTAGAAAACTACCAGCAAAAAGACGGCTCAATTTTGGTGCCCAAAGTTCTCCAAAAATATCTCAACTTCAAAAAAATCGGATAACCTCCTCATTTTGCGAAATCATTGACAGGACAGTTGAAATATACTATTCTGTTTTTAGTTCTAAAAATTACGAATATAGAAAGGAGGGGATGAGAATGAATGAGTGTAGGTATGTATTATGCAAGGTCAAGGAAATCTTCCGCGATTCAGATGGAATCAGTATTAGTTGTGATGATGGAACTGTCACCAGATCCTTTGCTAGACCAAAACAAGGTCTTCATTTGAGGGAAGGAAACCTTATCATCAGATATGAGTCTGGAAATACAGTAGCGATTGATAAGATTACTCGTATCGAAGGGAACGCAATTAAGATAAAAAGAGTCTTGGGGAATGTTAAAGAAACTCCTTCCATAAAAAGAAGCTATATCAATTTGGATGTTTGGTGTTATTGAGTTTTAGTTCAAGAGAAAGTTTACTTATAGCCGGTTTCGAAACGAATCGGCTATTTTTTATTTCTCCCTGCCCCGTATGACAAAGTGAATTGTTGAGTTAAAACAATTTTCTTGCGATAACTGAGCAAAGAAGCAAAATTGATATTTATCAATAAGACTTTATATAAATAAATGACTTTGTGAAAATTGCTATTCACTTTGCTCTACGGGGTTGAGGATTTTTTGAATAAAAATAGCCCTGAATAAAGAGCTATTTTAAGGAGGAATCGCTGACTAAAAGGTACCTGCCGACAAAGACAATTGGCTGAGAATTTGGTCTTAAAAGCCACGAGACTGCTTTGATACTTTTGCTATTTTCATAATAATCTTTGTCTAAAATCCCATAGCAATCTAAAAATTTGTTTAGCTTAGCTGAAATTCTGATGCAACCCATGGAATCAATCGTGCCCAATCGTTTCTCGCCATAGACTAGGTCAGTAGCGTGTAGGAGCAAACGGATATCCCTTTTTTCTTTTTTATAATCGGTTTTCTGCCAACCAAAATCCCAAACGCGGCTGCCTTTCTCTCCTAGGCCCTTCCAGCCTTGGTCATTTTTTGTTCCTAAAGCGCGATAGCCAAAGTTTTTAATCGTGTTTTCAAAAACACCGATCGGCGTAAGAAAGTGGCCTTTTCGTTTAGGATTGCCAGTGGAGACTTTGTCTGCGCCAATGAATTTGACGCTTCTTAAAAAACAATCAAAAAAGAAGACGAAAATCATCTGCCGCGATGGGTTGCGGTCAACATAAACGCCATACTGCGATTCAGTCCATTTTTCTCTTTCAATTATTTTAGCCATATCAGCAAAAACAAAATACAAATATTCCTTTTCTGGATTAGCGCTTTGGCCGACAGTTTCTAAAAACAGCTCTTTCATTGTCTCAACCCGCGAATCCTGAATTTCGAGTATTGCCTCAACCTTATCTTGTGCTAAAGCTGAAGCGCCAACTAAAAAAATCAATAGTAAAACAAAAACAGCTATTCTCGCCATATTTCCTCTCCTTTCTTATAGATTTTTAAAATCCTTTTTATATTATAAATAAAATTAAAAATTTGTCAAAACCAGATAATCCTTGATGATTTTTTTAATTTATGGGATAATGGGTTGACTAAATGAAAATTTTCGTTAAAGCAAAGCCATCGGCTAAAAATGAAAGTGTAGAGAAAATTGGCGATTATAATTTCGCAGTTTCGGTGAAGGAGCCGCCGAAAGACAGCAGAGCTAACAAGGCGATTATCAGAGCGCTCGCTAAATATTTCAATATTTCGCCATTCTCTATTCGGCTTGTTTCCGGTTTTTCCTCAAAACAAAAGACTTTTGAAATTATATAATCGCTATGTCCAAATTCTATAATCCAAAACGCGTTCGGAATTTGTTTGACCCGGCTTCAAAAGTGCCTTACAAAATAAGCAGGTCAAAACTTGAACTCTTTCTTAATTGTCCGCGCTGTTTTTATCTGGACAGACGCTTGGGAGTTTCTCAGCCACCAAGTTTTCCTTTCAGCTTAAATTCCGCCGTGGATAAATTATTGAAGAAAGAATTTGATATTCATCGGAAAAGCGGTTCTCCACATTCTTTAATGAAAGCTTACGGTTTGGATTTAATTCCTTTTCAGCATGAAAAAATAGGTGAGTGGCGCGACGCTTTGGGCGGAGGGATTCAATATTTACATCCTGATTCCAATTTACTCATTACCGGCGGCATTGACGATGTCTGGGTAAGTCCGGCTGGAGAATTAAGCGTAGTTGATTATAAAGCCACTTCAAAAAGAGATGAAGTCAATCTGGACGCGGATTGGCAAATTAGCTATAAGCGGCAGATGGAAATTTATCAATGGCTGTTTCGCCGAAACGGTTTTAAAGTTAACAATACCGGGTACTTTGTTTATTGTAACGGCGATGCCGACAAAGAGGCCTTTGACGGAAAATTGGAATTTGACGTTAAAATTTTAGCTTACAAAGGCGATGACAAATGGGTGGAAAACACAATAATCGAAGCCCATAAATGTTTAATGGCTGATAAACTTCCTGAATCAGGCAAAGAATGCGATTTTTGTTCGTATCGAAAAGCAATAAAAGAATTTGAATATGAGTGAATTTTATCTTGACGAAAGACAAAGAAAAAAACAGCGATGGCTATTGAAATTAAAAATCTACAGCGGACTAGTGGTTTTTTTACTTTTAATAATCGGCATTGCTTATGTAATTATTTATTCGCCAGTTTTCCAGATTAAAAATATATATATTAGCGCAGACGGAGCGCAGGTAAACATAGATGAATTAGTTCAGAAACTTAAAATTTTTTTTGCCAATCAGTCAAAAATCGTTTCATTTCTGGCTGCTGATAATATTTTAATTTGGAACAGCAAAAATTTAGACCAATTTAAAAAAAGTCCCGAAATTGCTAATTTAACAATTGAAAAAGATTATTTTTCTCGCCATATAAAAATTATTGTTTCGGAAAGAGAAAAATTTGGCGTCTGGTGTGAAGCAGACAACAAATGTTATTGGTTTGATAAAAACGGCGTTCTTTTTAGCGAAGCTCCGCCAGCTGAAGGAAATTTAATCAATAAAGTTGACGATTATTCCGGTCGGCCACTCAAAATCGGCGATTCAATACTTGAAGAAAAACTTTTGCTTAATCTTATTAAAATTTTTGACGTTCTTGAAAAATCCGACTTAGGAATAAAATCACTGAAATTAGAAAGATTAGAACTTCAGGAAATTTCAACTGAATCCTCGCCAAAAATTTATTTTAGTTTGAGAATTGACCCGGGTTTTGCCCTATCCGTGATTAAATCTTTAAAATCAGGTAGTTTAGATAAAATTGAATATATTGATTTAAGAGTAGAAAACAGGGCTTACTATAAGATGAAATAATTTAACCATTCATAAGAAGGGTTTATTTTTATAACTTATAAATAAATATTGATGTTCCAGCGCGATAATCCGGCTGATACGGATTTTTTACCCCGTTAGAAATCCCATTTCTAACGGGGTTTATTTCTTTTAGCCAATTATATTCGTCTTCTGGATTTCTATTTTGTCCTGGAGCAAGTTTACCAAAAGCGCTTTGCAGAGTGTTGATTGAAACTGCTAACCAATCAATGCCTTGTTTTTTGGGGTTGCCTTTTGATGATTGCCAATATTCAACTTTGTCATTTAGATAATATTTCGCGCTGCCGCCGCCAAAATAATCAACCGCAATTTTATTAATATCTTTTTCATCAACAAAAGCAGTCAATCTTTTTAAATCCTGTCCCCAGTCATAATTTGAGTCGGTGACATAGCGGTAGCCGTTATTAACTCCGCCAGCAAACTCGTTGAAATAAGAAATAAAATAAGGAGAAACTAATAAAGTTTCTGCTAAATACCAAATTAATAAAATAGCAATTAATCCTCCTTTGATAAAAATTTTTAAGAAATTTATTATTGAATCTAATATTCTTTTTAGAGAAAGTTGGATAACTAGGTAATCCACATTACAAATCCATTTTTTGATGCTGGAAGCGGTTAAAATATAAATAAATGGCATTGTCGACAAGATGTGTCTAACACCGATATTAAGGGGACTTTTTATGCTGTAAGCCCAGTAAAAAATTACAAAAACAAGCATTGAAAATTCAGCAAAATGGATGCCTAGATAATCCCAAAATTTCCTGAAACATAGAACATGAAATCTGAAACCTTTTACAATTCGCCAAAGGGCTAAAATCAACGCGAAGGAGATTAAAATTAGTGACGGGATAGACTCTTTAAGAACAAAAACAACAGGAAAATAATACCACCAGCCGCTGGCTGAAACTTCGCCCAAGAAATAGGAAGTGTTTCCGCCAGACGAACGTTGAAGCACCATTAATACTCCGAGCATATATTCTCCCAATGGTCTTAAAATTTTATTTTGCGCCATCCAGATATTAATATTAGCTAAGCATCTCATTCGGCGGCTTAAGCTAACCTCTGCATTTAATTGGCAGGTCTGCCAGTTTGTATCTGGCCCATCGGCGAAAGAAGTTAAAGTAAGCTCTGTATCGGCTTTTTGTTTTTCAATTGGATAATTTATGGTAAAAATAAAATAAATTATATAAACCAGAATATAACCGATAAAAAAGATAATAATCAGATAAAAAATATAGCGAATAAATATTTTAAAAAATTTTACTAAGCCGCTAAAAAAAGAAGGATAGTCATTTCTGGCTTTGGAGAGGCAAAAGAAAATGAGTATTAATCCAAAAAACGGAATAAGGAGGACTGCGGAAAATTTCATCAGTTGAGCAATGCCGAAAGCGATACCGGCAAAAATTAAATTCTTAAGGCTTGATTTCAGAAGAAATTTTATAAAATAATAACTGGCAATGAATATTCCCAAAGCCGCAGCGACATCGGTTGTGACGTAGTGGCCATGTGCTAAGACGGTCGGCGATAAGCCGAAAAGAAAAGCTGGAATTAGCGCCCACCAGCGGCCGATTAATTCTTTTGCCCAAATGTAAATGAAAATTAATAATAAAATTGTTAAAAGTATGGGACCAAGCCGAGCCCATTGGATAATTTGGTCGGCATCATTGCCTGATTCATACATAAACTGCGCGCCGACTTGCCATTGGCCATTAATGTCTTTTTGCCAAGCCGAGCCATCAAGGGGGAAATTCAAGTTTTGGAATAATAGGGGAATAGCGGCGATAGCTTTAATAAGAGGCGGGTGCTCTGGGTTTAAGCGGTAATCCAGATATTTAACATAACTATAACCAGCTGGAATATGGGCTAATTCATCCATAATAGCTGATTCTTGGCGCGAAGAATTGAACATCAAAACAAAAGCGCTTAAAGCGACAGCTGTCAATAAAATCCAAGGTAAAAATCTGTTAAAATGATTAGTCATAGATTTTCAGGGAAATTTTCTTTTTCATCAACCCGCTTCGCTCGCCCACCCCGACCGCGGTCGGGGTTGTTCCCCCGCCTACGCTAATGCTTCGGCGGGCAGGTCGGCTCGCTAGAATATCATGCACGCCCTGCCTGCCAAAGCTTTATGCGACGGCAGGTCGCCTGCGCAGGTTTCTGAAAAATAAAATTTCCCCTCATTCATTAGTTCTTTAAATTATAATAAATTCGTAGTAAAATAAGAAGTGGAAAACTTTTAGAAAAGGTCGTGTAGTTAAAATTTTACAGAACAATGGTAAAGAAAAAAACAGCTAAAAAATCAGCCAAGAAAACTTGCAAGTGTCGCGGAAAGTGCGTTTGCTAAGATAAAAGATGCCCGATATTTTTTGGACTAAGCATTCCGAGGCAAAAATGAATTTTTATCATTTATCAAAGCAGAGAGTGCGGCGGGTTTTGAATTCGCCTAAAAGGATAGAAACCGGCATCGCGCCTGATACGATTGCGATGATGCAGGTAGCCGGCAGCCAAAAACATCCGTATGAGATTTGGACAATGTTCACTAAAAATAAAAAAGGCAAAAGAATAATTTCTGCTTGGAAGTATCCGGGCAGAACCAAAGCGGGCGAACCATTGCCCGAACAAATTTTAAGCGAAATAAGAGAATCGATTTAAATAAATTGAGAGAATTTACCTTCCCAGTAATTCTTTTACTTTTTCTACTAACTGGCTGACAGTCTCGGTAATAGAGGCTAACTGATTTTGGATGTATTCTAAAGTCGTGGTCGCTGTAGGGGAAGGTGTTGGAAGAGTTGTAAAAGTATACGCTGGGGGAAGGCCTTGAACTGAATTTCCCACGCTATCAACCGAATAAACCATGTAAGTATAAAGTGTGCCACTTGTTAAATTTGAGAGAGTAAAAGAATGCGAAGTAGTGTAGGAAGTATTTGTTGGTGTTAACGCCCAATTTTGGGGCGTGCTTTTGTAATTTACAAATCCAGTAGCCGGCTCATCAGTGGTCCAAGTAATGACAGCCGAATTTTCAGTAATTGAAGAAGCCGAAACTGAAGAAACAACTGGAGGTGCAACATCTGGCAGTGGAATAGTGAAATAATTATCACTATCATCGTATACTCCCGGATTATCCCAATCAAAAACTCTTATTTTATAATCATCTCCACCTCCTATTGAATTATAGTATGCGGTAGGTATCCCATCCCATGTCGGAGGAATAGATAAAGTTGTAGAGTTAGTTGTAATTGGAGCGCTATTACTATAAACAACTTGTGAATTCTTAAGAAGTTTGAATCCAACCCTACTAACTCCATTCAATAGATAAGTGATACTCTGATTATAATGATATACATCCCAGGTTTGTCCTCCGTTCGGCGAAAGCACAGTGATAGAAGGAGTACTACTCAAATTAATTGAGGCCACATTTGAATCCGCAGAACAGCCGGCGCTATTGCATGCTTTGACTTTGTATTCGTATACTCCGGTTGCGTTTCTAGGTATCTCTATATACACCTCAATCGTATTGTTTGCGGTATCAGTTTGTAATCCGAAACCATGCCGTTCATCATAACTCATGGGCCAGGTTGATCCTTGAGGCCGGCTGAAAATACGGAATTCCGCGATATTATTTGTGTTGCCGTTCCACTTAAGTGTCACTGTTCCGCCTATTCCGCCGTAAGTTGATATCCTAGCAGTAAGATTGGAAGGAGTAGTAGTAGGTGCAGTAGCACTAGTCACCATAGTAAACGGAGCTGAGGCAGTTACAGATGTACATCCCGGAGAAAAACAGGCACGAAGAATATAATTACCAGTAAGGAAATTTGATGTTCCAAATACAAATATCTGTGTCGGGTTGTGGAAGCTGCCAGAAATAATAGTATTAGTTATCGCTGTTCCATCGGGTTTCACTATCTGCGTCTCTACGTAGGAAGCATAACTTCCGGGAGTACAAGCATAGGTATAGGTCACCCATTCCCCAATCGTGTAAGTAGTTCTATTGTCTTGAAAAGTTAGGTTTAAGCTAGAACATGATGTGGCCCCCGTAGTTGTGGCCGTTGTTGTCGTGGATGTGGCTGTAGGTGTTGGTACAGTAGACGTGGAAAAGGTAGACGGGGTAGCAGTCGGGCTAGGAGTTGATGCTGATGTTGGTGTTGGAGTGGGAATAGATGTTGGTTCAGCGGCGGTAGATGTTGCAGTGGTGGCAGTTGTAGTCGCTAGGTTAGATGGAATAGCAGGGACAGCGGGAATTGCTGGAATTGTTGAAGTTCCTGTTTTAGAAAATGGTTGAGCTGATACAGCCGGAGTAGCCGGAGTAGCTGCTAACTTATTAAGCTTAGCCATAGTGGCTTCGCCTACAACACCGGTAGGCGCGGTCAGCCCTTTAGGAGCTAAAATATCTTCAGCATTTTTTTCCTGGAATTTTTTAATTGCTTTTTCTGTTAAGGGCCCAAAGTAGCCAGTGACTAAACCTTCCGGATATATTTCAGGATAGGATTTTAAAAACTCTTGGAGCTGTTTAACTTCGCTTCCAATATCCCCTTTTTTGAGGATTTTTGTGAATATAATTTCAGCTTTAACCGTTTCCAATTGAGCTTTGAGTTCTGTTATTTGGGTTTGTAATTCTTTAATCTGATTTTGTAATTGCGCGATAATTGTCTCTAAATTAGGAGTAGTGGTGGTATTTTGAGCAAAAACAGAAGCGGTTGATAATAAACTGACTGCCAACATAATCACAAAGCAAATTATTATTTTATTTCTCATATTCATTTTATTTTTTTAAACAACTTTTCGACCTTTACCCCGTTACCTTTCAAGCACCGCAAAGCCTATATATTTTTTCTGAAAAAACAAGGTCATAAAAGATGAAATTTATTACGTTCATCTAAAAACCTTATTTACGAACGGCTTTGTGAAAAAATGATGTGCTTGGAAGGTACGGGGTTTAATAAATTATACCAAAAAACAAAAATTTAGAATAAAATCTCGGGATTATTGACCTGTTTTATCAAAATTCTTTTACTTATAGTTTAACATTAAATTCAAAAAGTAAAAGAGGCATTGAAAAAGCTATTAAAATGCGGTAATTTTAATCTATGAAACTCTCAATC
>CAYIWD010000006.1:0-25841 GCA_964367055.1 uncultured Candidatus Saccharibacteria bacterium | reverse complement strand
CGGCTCTGGCGCGGCCCGAGAAATCAAAGCCACACTAACTAAACTCAAAACAACAGCCGCCACTACTACGGCAATGACCAAAATAACGCTAAATTTCTTACCCATTTTTAGTTAGAAAGATTTATTAAGGAAGCGACCTTTTAAAACTTTTAATTTTACCTCTCCCTTCCTTTTAGGAGGATATAATTATTTTTTATTTGAGTCAAGGCTGTAAATTAAACTATTTTTTTCTTAAAAAGGAATAAAATTAAGAAAAACAAAACGCTTATTAAAATAATTAATGGTCCGGCTGGCAAACCAATAATACCAAAAAGTAAAATCCCCAAAACGCAACTTAAAGCGCCTAAAAGAGCCGACAAAAAAGTGTATTGGCGCATATTGGCGCTTGCCATCCGAGATGCCGCGGCTGGCACAATAACCAAAGCGCCGACTAAGAGTGAACCAACTATTCTAACGCCTAAAGCCACTATGACCGCGATAGCTAAAAGATAAATCAAGTTATATTTTTTAATATTGATTTTATTGGCAATGGCTAAATCCTCGGAAATTGAGGCTAAAACGACTTTGCTGTAGATTTTACTTACACCGACTAAAACAACCGCGCTTAAAATTATAGCCGCTAATCCCTCTCCAAGATTTATTCGAGATATATCTCCGAATAGCGCTTCAAGCAATTCTGGTTCAGGCGTAATCAAAAATCCCAAAGCCAAACTTAAAACAAAGATAACTCCGACTAATGTTTCAGTCGGCAAACTGGTTTTGTTTTCTAAAAACCAGATAATGATTATTCCCAAAAAAAGAAAAACAAAAGCAGCCAAAGACACATTAATCCCTAAAAGCAAAGCCAAACCCATTCCCGGCAAAGCCACATGGCCCAAGGCGTCTCCAACCAAAGCCATTCTTTTAGTGAGCATCAAAGACCCTAAATAGCCCGAGACCGCGCCGATAAAAATAGCCGCTATTAAACTGATTAAATTAATGTTCATGGTGATAAAATTTTACTTCCTCGCCGTAAAGCCGCTTTAAATTTTCCGGACTAATCGCTTGTTCCGGAGCGCCAAAACAAACCGCTTTTTTATTCAAACAAAGCACGCTATCTGCCATTTTATAGACGACATTTAAGTCGTGGCTGACAAGTACCATACTTAATCCCCGCTCCTTATCTATTTTATTCAAAAGATTATAGACTGTTTCTTCGCCTCCAATATCAATGCCTGATGTTGGCTCGTCAAAAAGCAAAATTTCCGGGTTATCAATTAAACTCCAGGCAATTAAAATTCGCTGAAGCTGGCCAGAAGAGATGTCGCTGATTTTCTTCTTTAAAATAGCCAAGTCGCTTATGCCGACCGACTGGACAACCCTTTTAATTTGTTCTAATGTGATTTTTTTAAAACCAAAAAATTCCTCCACGCTTAAAGGAATATTTTTTTCCGGCAGAATTTTCTGCGGAACATAACCAATTTTTATATCTTTTCTCCATTTTATTTCTCCTTCAAATTCTAACATGCCCAAAAGCGCTTTTAGAAGAACGGTTTTACCTGCGCCATTAGGACCGATAATAACCAAATTTTCAGCTGGCTTAAGATTGAAACTTAAGTTGTCAATCACCTTTTCGCCATTAAAACTAACAGTCAAATTTTTAACTTCAAGAATGTTTTCTTCTTTCATTTTTTAAAAGCCGAATTTTATTTTTAATGCCCCGATTACTATTCTAATATTCTCAAGAATTTGAGAATAGTTTTACCTCTATCAGTCAGTCTGTGACGGACGCTTAAACCATCTGACCTTTTTAAAACTAAACCGGCAATGGCTAATCGTCGGATGTGCTCCGAGGCGGTCTTGAAATTTATCTCTAATTTGTCCGAAATATCAGCGACTGAAAGCTCCGGCTCTTTTTCTAAGGCCATTAGTATTCTTATCCGCGAATGATTGGCAAAACCCTTAACGATTCTTTCCAATTGCCACGGAGATTTATTTTTACTTTCCACCATATTATTTAATTATAGTAAAAACATTTAAACTATTCCAATATTCTTGAGAATATTGGAATAGTTAATTTTTATCTTACTCCCATTGTTTCTTTTCGTTATTATACCCCTCTCTTTCTTGCTCGTCTTTAATGTATTCCGGCTTTATATGCCAATGCCAGCCGCCACTCGCTAAAAACAAATCAACCATTTCCGGCTCAATACCTTCTGGCAATTTTTTCTGCCAGTCAGTATATTCTCCGATAAAACCTTCAAGTATTTGCTCTTCTTTAAAATTTTCCGTTTTCTCCACCTTTTCCATTAGTTTAATTATACAAAAAAATCTCAAAAAACAAAACTTTTTCTTCTTTTACGGCGGCTGGCTTTAAGCGAAAAGCGGTGCGCTTCGTCGCGGACTTCAAGAAGAGTTTCTTTGTTTATATCTATAAGCTCTTTAATAGATTTTTTTATTTTCGGCGTAAAAACCAACTTGTCATTAGCAAATTTAGAAATTCCGACTATAGGAATTTCAATCCTTCGCTCTTTTAAAATTTTATCAATAAAACTGATTTGCGGCTTGCCGCCGTCGATTAAAATCAGGTCTGGCAAGCGCCATTCCGGATGATGAAATCTGCGCGAAATTACTTCAGCCAAGGCCCGTAAATCGTCGTTTTTTGGCGCTTCTTTAATTTTGAAAAGCCGATAATTATTTTTGTCTGCCCTATTATTTGTAAAAACTACCATTGAGCCGTAAGTTTCACGGCCTGTTAAATGTGAAATGTCATAACCCTCAATTCTATAAAAATTTGTTGAGATATTTTCTTCCCTCGTGATTAAAGAAACATCTTGAATATGTTTTAAAAATTTCGCCTTATCGGGATTCTCTTTTTGGAGTTTCTTAAGCAGATTCTTCTTTTTGCCTGACAAAAGTAAGACAATATTATCTATGTTTTTTTGATAATTTTCTTTTGATATGACGCCGACACACGCGCCCGGGCATAAACCGATTTGATAATCAAAACATGGCTTTCCTTGATTAGGGCTACATGTGCTATATGGAAAAATTCTTCGGATAATTCTTAGAGCGTTTGTGATGACGTTTAAACTTTGATAAGGACCAAAAATGTGAAAATTTTCAACCTTATTAAAATTTTTAATTTTATGACCCCTGATAATAATCGGTCGCGGGAAATCGTCTTTTTTAGAAATCGCCACATAAATAAAAGACCTGTCATCTTTTTCTCTAATATTATATTTTGGCCAATATTTTTTAATTAAATTCGCTTCTAAAATTACCGCTTCCAAAAGATTATCTGTTTTGTAAAATTTTATTTTTTGCGCTAAATGAACCATCTCCCCTAGCCGCGGCTCAAGATTTTTCTGAAAATAACTTGGCACTCGCCTTCTTAAAGAAGTAGCTCTGCCAACATATAAAACATCGCCTCTGCGACCAATAAATAGATAAACGCCCGGTTTTAACGGCATTTTTTTTGCTTTATTTAATAAATTCATACCTATGCCTAACCTACTAATTTTTTAATATCCCGACGTCGGACGTCGGGAATCAATGGCCTAAAGTATTTTTTTTTATTTTATTTTTACCCGCTTTCATTCTTTCGGATTTTTAGGCACAACCCAGATAGCAATTATATAAGCGAGTATGCCAGGAAATATACCGGTAGAAATAACAATCACTATCCAAAGTAATCTCAAAATCACGGGGTCAACGTTAAAATACTCGCCGAGTCCACCGATTATCCCACTAAAAACCTTATTTTCTTTGCTTTTATAAAGTTTTTTCATATTTTTTGATTATACTGCTAATTTGATAAAAAACAAATCTTTATAACTCAAGCACTTGACAAATACAAAATTATGCTTTAAAATATAGAATTATAATAGAGGAACATTAAAAAATTAAAGGAGGATAGTATGAAAAGAACAGTACAAGCGATAGGACTAGTTGTGTTTGCAGGATTAGTTTTTTTTGCATTAGGTTGATGAATATGGAATCCACAGAAGGGTCTATCCCCTCTGCGGCAATAACCGAGAAAACAATCCCACCCCCAACTATTTCTCTGGAGCAACTAAACTTGGCACCAATATCGGTGCCAAGGAGAATAATCAATGTGCGGCCAAATCCAAAACCAGCCCCAACCTCAACTACGGCCGTGCCGAAAAAGATTGGGCAAAAGATTACTTCTGCGTGGCAACCGAATACACTAAATCAGAAAAAATTAATGCAAGCTAAACAAGCGCAGAGAGAAAAAATAAATAAATCAATTCTGCAAGCTTGCAAGAAGTACGGGGTGAAGTATAAAGAACTACACGGTGTCATGATGTGTGAGTCTTCTGGCCGGCCGAGTGCCCACAATACCAAAGAGAAACACGGAGAATCGATAGGAATCCTGCAATTTCGTAGAGAAACATTCTATGAAAATGCAAGAGCAGCTGGGATTATAAATCCAAACGTGTGGGATCCATACCAGCAAATCCGTGTAGCAGCCCACATGTTCAATAAGGGTATGAAAAAAAGGTGGAGCTGCGCAAGAAAGCTCGGGCTATGCGGCGGTTAGAGCGGCGATTAGAAGTTAAAGGCGTTCTCAATTTACCACTTGGTAGATCAAGGGACGCCTTTTTATTTTTAAAAAAAACAGCCGATTCCTTTCGAAACCGGCTGGGCTTCACTTCTCCTCTCTTGGAGAAAAAGCGATCGGAAGACTGTTCAAGATAAGAACCACAACGTCGCCTCTGTTAAAAAAAGAGAGAAGTTGCTGTCGGATATGATCCGCCATAGCATCTCGCTCCTCGCCGAAAACATTGGCGCCCAACAATCTAATTTGAACTACTACCGGTATTTCAACCGCCCTGACCGAAGGGTCCTGGGGAAACGAGAAAACCATATTTTTTTTGTTTGCCTCAAAACGATTATCTGCCGAAGATGAAATCGCGGAGTTAATAATTTTTTCGATCTCCGCAATTCGTTCATCGTCATAATCGCTTGGAAGCAAATTCCACACTACCACAAATGCTAAATAATCCCTTGCCTTTGCCATACAAACATCTTCCTTTCTTTTTAGTTTCTGATAATATTCTTAATTTAATATTCTAAAAACAGGGTAGCATATTTCGGCTACCCTGTCAACGACAAAAGAAATTTTCCAAACTTATAAATATTTTTTGAGATAATGTCCGGTATAACTATTTTTAGAATTCGCGATTTCCTCTGGTATGCCTTTGGCCACTAATTTACCGCCCTTTTCTCCAGCTTCAGGACCTAAATCAATTACATAGTCAGCGGATTTTATAATCTGCATATTATGCTCAATCACAACAACTGTGTGCCCGCGTTCCACTAATTTGTTTAAAACTTTTAAGAGCATTTCAATGTCATAATAATGAAGCCCAACTGTTGGTTCATCTAAAAGATACAAAGCTCGTTTTCCCAAAGGATGCGTCAGCTCGCGAGATAATTTTATTCTCTGTGCCTCGCCGCCAGAAAGTGTCGTGGCTGCTTGGCCTAAATGAATATAGCCCAAACCAACTTCCTGTAAGACCTTTAATTTATCAGTAATTAAATAAATACCATCAAAAAATTCCTTTGCTTCATCAACAGTCATTTCCAAAATTTGTGCGATATTTTTATTTTTATGTTTTACTGCCAAGGTTTCCCGATTAAATCTTTTAGAATGGCAAACATCGCATTCCACTAAAACTGGCGGTAAAAAATGCATTTCAATTAAATTAAAACCAGCGCCAGAACACGCTTCGCAACGGCCTCCTGCGACATTAAACGAAAATCTTGAAGCAGTGTATCCCCTTGCCCGAGATTCTTCCAAAGAAGCAAAAAAATCTCTTATGGGTGTAAAAATGCCAGTATAAGTAGCGGGATTAGAGCGTGGAGTGCGGCCTATCGGCGATTGGTCAACCATTACTAATTTATCTAAATATTCAGCGCCCAAAATTTTACTGACGCTTTCCAAGGGGTCGTTAATTCTGGCTTTGATTTTACTTAAATTTGTATACAAAACATCATAGATAAGCGATGATTTGCCGCTGCCGGAAACCCCAGAGACTGCGATTAATTTTCGCAAAGGAATTTCTATATCTATATTTTTTAAATTATTGGCTCTGGCGCCGATAATTTTTAATTTTTCAGTTGGCTTAGTCCTACGATTTTCCGGCAACTCAATTTTTTTCTCACCGCGCAAATACTTCAAAGTTAAAGAATTTTTGCTCTTGTCGCTTGTCGCTTTCAACAATTTACTCGTTTCGCCAATTGCCACTACTTCTCCTCCATTTTTTCCAGCCATTGGTCCTAAATCAACAAAATAATCAGATGCCTCAATAGTTTTTTCATCATGCTCAACCACAATCACCGAATTATTCTGGCTGACTAATGATTTTAATGTTTTAACAAGCTTAGCTGTATCTCTTTCATGAAGCCCAATTGTCGGCTCATCCAAAACATACAAAGCGCCGGAGAGTTTGGTGCCGATTTGCGAAGCCAAACGGATTCTTTGCGCTTCACCGCCGGATAAGGTTTCTGCTTCCCTATCCAAAGATAAATAATTTAACCCAACCTCCAATAAAAAGTTTAAGCGGTCTTTGATTTCTTTAAGTACATTTTGGCTGATAGTTTTTTGGCGCTGGGTCAATTTTTTCTCGTAATTCTCAAAGAATTCATAAATTTTATCAATCGTTAAAGTAGTCAACGCATAAATATTTTTGCCAGAAATTTTAACCGAGAGTGTTTCTGGTTTTAATCTTTTGCCATAACAGTCCGGACAAATAGTATTTAAAAATAAATCAGTTTTGCCCAATCCATGACAAGTCGGACACGCGCCATAAGGACTGTTAAAAGAAAATAATCTCGGCTCAACTTCGGGAAAAGCAAAATTGTCTTTAGGACAAGTCCATTTTGATGAAAGCGTAAATTCAATTTTCTCTTTTCCCTTGTCGCTTTCTACTATTACCACAACTAATCCCTTGCTGTGATTAAGCGCATTTTCCACTGCCTCAAATAAACGTGATTCATCGGAAATCATCACGCGATCAATAACAATATCAATGCTGTGGTCTTGGTAGCGCGATAAAATAATTTTTTCATGGAGCGAATGGAACTTTCCATCAATTCTGGCTTGGCTATATCCCAAAGAAAGAAAATCATAAAATAATTGATAATACTCGCCTTTTCTGCCACGCACTACTGGCGATAAAATCAAAACCTTATCTTCTTTAAATTCTTTAGCTTTATCAATAACAATATCTACCATTTCTTCAAGCGAAAGTTTTTCAATTTTTGTGCCATCATTTGGGCAATAAACCTCACCCAAACGGCTGTATAAAACTCTTAAATAATCATAAATTTCCGTCAGGGTGCCGACTGTTGAGCGCGGATTATGAGACAACGCTCTTTGGTCAATCGCGATTGCTGGCGACAAACCAATAATTTCATCAACATCAGGCCTGTCCATTTGGCCTAAAAACTGGCGCGCGTATGGCGATAAAGATTCAATATATCTTCTCTGGCCTTCGGCAAAAATCGTGTCAAAAGCCAAGCTAGACTTGCCGCTTCCAGAAACACCAGTAAAAACAACTAATTTATTTTTAGGAATTTCCAGCGAGATATTTTTGAGATTATGAACTCTGGCGCCTTTTATAATTATTTTATCCTCCATATTTTTAATCCAAGTCAAGTAATTTCTCTACTTTTTTATTGATTGTCTGCGGAGTAATGCCATATTTTTTATTGTAAGCCATCTGGATTTTGCGGCGGCGACTAACTTCTTTAATCGCTCGTTTAATTGAGCCGGTTTCCTCATCAGCGTACATAATGACCTTGCCTTTGACGTTTCTGGCGCACCTGCCCATTGTTTGAATTAAAGAAGTTTCTGAGCGCAGAAATCCTTCGCGGTCAGCGTCTAAAATCGCAACTAAAGTCACCTCAGGCAAATCCAAGCCCTCGCGCAATAAATTTACTCCCACTAAAACATCAAATTTCCCACTTCTGAAATCAGTCAAAATTTTAGCCCGTTCCAGAGTTTTGGTGTCAGAATGCATATAATTAACTTTAAATTTTTTCTTTTTCAAAAAATCGCTTAAGTCCTCAGCCATTTTTTTGGTTAAAGTGTTAATAATCACCCGCTCGCCTTTCATAATTATTTTTTCGGCTTCTTCCATTACGTCATCAATCTGGCTCTTATTTTTCTTTTTATCAAAAACCGGCCTTATTTCAATTGGCGGGTCAATTAGGCCAGTAGGCCGAATAATCTGCTCTATTACTTGCGATGAATTTTTTAATTCCCAATCAGCTGGCGTGGCTGAAGTAAAAATTATTTGTCCCACCCGTTTCTCAAATTCATCAAATCTCAAAGGCCTATTATCCAAAGCTGAAGGCAAACGAAAACCATATTCAACCAAGATTTCTTTACGACTTCTATCGCCTTCATACATTCCCCGAACCTGCGGCACAGCAATATGCGATTCGTCAATAATGGTTATAAAGTTTTCTGGCTTGCCAAAATAAGCCAGCAAAGTATCCGGCGCCTCGCCGGCTAATTTGCCAGATAAGTGCCTAGAATAATTTTCAATGCCATGGCAATAACCAATGCTTTTTAGCATCTCAATATCATAATTAGTTCTTCTCTCCAATCTTTCAGCTTCAAGATATAATCCTTTTTTATTGAAATAATTCAAGCGCTCTTTTAATTCTTTTTTTATTTCTATAATTGCCTGCTCTCTTTTGGGTTCAGTGGAAATAAAATGTTTTGATGGAAAAAGCACGATATCCTTCAGCTTTTCATTTATTTTTCTGGTGAGCGGGTCGCAAACAGAAATGGATTTTATTTTCTGGTCCAATAATTCAATCCTGTAAAAAAGTTCACCGCTTGCTGGATAAATTTCAAAGACATCGCCGCGCACCCGAAAATAACCTCTTTTTAGGGCGCCAGGAGTGCGATTAAAATGCATTTTTACCAATTGTCTCATTAAATCTCCTCTCGTAATCAGCTTATTAATTTCTAAATGAACCGCGGCTTGAAGATAATCAACTGGCACGCCGAGGTTATAAATACAAGAAACTGAAGCAACAACAATGACATCTTTACGGCTCAAAAGCGCGGAAGTGGCTTGGTGTCGCAACTTGTCAATTTCTTCGTTAATCATCGCCTCTTTTCCGATATAAGTATCAGTTGTCGGCAGATATGCCTCGGGCTGATAATAATCATAGTAAGAAACAAAATAATTAACTGAATTTTTTGGGAAGAAATTTTTGTACTCGCGATACAATTGGGCAGCCAAGGCTTTATTCGGCGCCATAACTAAAACTGGTTTGTCAAAATTAGCGATAACCGAAGCCATGCTAAATGTCTTGCCTGAACCAGTCACGCCTAAAAGCGTCTGAAATCTATCGCCTTTTTTGACGCCTGCCACTAATTTTTTAATGGCTTGGGGCTGGTCGCCTGACGGCTTAAAATTGGATTTTAATTTAAAAATAGACATAAAAATCCCCTGCTTTTAGATTATAGGGGGTGGCTATCTTTGTTTACCCAGTAACATTAAAAGACTGCGAAGCCATAACATTTTTTAACTTAGTCTTATTTTAATATAAAAAACTGTAAGATTATCTTCTAAATCAACCTTATTTAACAATGGCTTCGTGGAAAATGCTGTCTTTTAATGTTACTGGGTTTTGTTTTCGCGTTTTATATTTTACGCTTTTCTAAAAATTTAGCAAGAATGAAAAAATAAATTAAAATGGGCCGGTCGCTTTCGCAACACAGCCCATTAGTTTTGTACGTCATCACAGACACACTACTTCTTCTTTTTCTTTTTCCGCTTTGCTTCCTCTGCCAGCCGCACTGCTTTACTGAAATCTCCGGCCTCGCTTTCTTTCTCGAAGCCGAAATACCCATATTTTGCATACACATTCTGAAAACCTTTGCTCCCGATCGGCACGGCTTCGAAATTCTGCTTTCCGACGAGAATTTTCTTCTTGCATTTTAAAATATTTTCCCAAACAGATGTCGAAATTCTTGCGACTGTAACTTTCGAGTTCCAGCCAACCACGAAAATTTCTTTGAGCTCTTCTCTTGGCTTTTTCAACGATTTCCACGCTGGTCTAAGCCGACTCGGGTCTGTTACGCCAAAACACGCACCCTTATTTGACACGCCCAACGCTTGCTCCATTTCCACCACCTTTATAAGTTCGCTTACTCGTAACATATTCTCCTCCTTTCTTCTTTTGTCAAATAAAACTAAAATAGTTTTTTGCTAACCTAAAGATATATTAACAATCTTTGATAGTCAACCATTTAAACCTGGTGTAGTGATATATCACCACACCAAATTTCAAATAGCAAAACCTAAGTTCAGTAGGGCATATATTCAGTAAGGCATATAAATAGTTCCATATTTTGTACGCTTGGGTCTGCCTTCGGGCCATTTTCTGCGAATGGGCCTATTGATAATACTATATACCTTCTTTTTACGTTCTTTTTTACCTCTCTCCGAATAGCTCCTATAGTTATTCTCGTTTATAGATTTTTTAATAGCGCCGATAGTTTGAGTAGAAACAAAAAGTTCTCTGCTTATCTGTCTCGGGCCCTTCCCGGACAAAATCTCTTTTAAAATGGCAGCGCGCATTATTAATTCGTGTCGTTCAGAAGAAGTTATCAGTAGCGGCAACAGCTCATCTGATTTTGATATTTTCTGCCAACAGGCCTCTTCCCACTCCTTGCGGGAAGAATATTTGTCAATGGACGGTAGATTTATTAATTGTTTTTTGTCCATATATGTATTTTGTTGTGCCATAACCCACATTTATTTATTGTAACTTTTATTACAGCACGGTGTAGTGATTAATCACTACGGTAGAACGATATAAAAACGATCGATTTGACGTTTATAAAGTTATAAAGTGTTGATACCAAGCTTCTTCCTTATCTTATCTGCGCATTAAATTTAATCTGGAGAATTTTTATGATACGCTCCATTTCAGAATTCACTTCTTTGTCAGTCAAGGTTCTGTCTTCGGATTGAAAAACAATACGGAAAGTTAAGCTTCTTTTTGATTCTAAATCATATTCATCAATCAAATCTACATCCTCAATATATTTTAAATCCGCTTCTTGAATGGTTTGTATTATGCCACCGACTTTAATAATCGGGTCAACTAAAATAGAAATATCTCGCATCACTGAAGGATATTTCGGCAAGGGACGATATTCGTGTTCTTCCTCAATTAATTTTATTAGTGGCTCTAAATCAATTTCCATTAAAACCCCCTCAAATCCATCAATTCGTTCTTTATTTAGCCGGCCGAAATAACCAAGTGGAATATTGTCAGATTCTATTTTTAAAACTTCTTGAGGAATCAGATAATTATCGGTAAATTTGCTTATCCAGCCATTTTTTTCTGGTTCCGGCATTAAATAATTAACTAATCCGATTTTTCTAAAAAGTTGTTCAATCGCGCCTTTTAATTCAAAAAAGAGTTGTTTATTTTTTTTGGAAGCAAAAGCAATGCTCAAGAATAATTTTTCTTCAAATTTTTGTTTTTCACCTTTAAGAAAAAGTTTCCCGATTTCAAAAATTTTAACTTCATCAAAAAATCGAAAGTTGTCGCTGATGTTTTTTATTAGACCAGCGGCTAAAGACGGCCTTAAGTATTTAAATTGGTTGCTTATCGGATTTTCCATTTCAATCACTTCGTCTTTCCAAATTGAACCTAAATTTAAGTCCGTATCGCTTATAAAAGAATAATTGGAAACCTCATTTAGTCCAAAACTAATCAAAATTTTCCTTATTTTGTCTTTCAAAACAATCTGGTCTTCAAAACCAGAAGGATGAAGATGAATCTTTGGCGGAGATGATTTTAAGTTGTTGTAACCGTAAAGCCTAATTACTTCCTCGGCTACGTCTTCAAATTCATTAATATCAGACCGCAACGCTGGCGCTTCAACGAGAAATGAGTTTTGAGTTTTGAGTTTTGAGTTTTGAGTTATTTTAAAGCCAAGCCGTTCAAGATATTTTTGACAAGTTTTTATATCTAAGTCCAAACCGATAAATTTTTTAAATATGCCTAAATCAAATTTGATAATTCTTTTTCTAGGCTTGGTAAAATTAATATCAATTATCTGACCGGCTTTAGCGCCAGCGATTTCTTTTAGTAATTGAGCAGCTGAACTTATACCGATAATTGTTAACTCCGAACTGATATTATGCGAAAACCTTAAAGAGGCATCAGTAGAAAGTTTTAATGCTTTTGAGGTTTTATAAATACTTACGCCATTAAAATTAGCTGATTCCACTATTATCTTTTCAGTATTTTTATCAACTTCGGCAAGCTTTCCACCTTTTATGCCGGCAATAGCCAAAGGGCTTTTTTCATCGGCAATCACCAAAATATTTTCGTTTAATTGGTATGATTTATCATCAAGCGTAGCAATTTTTTCTCCTTTTTTGGCTCGCCGCACCGTTATAGTTTTGGGTCTTGCCTTGGGAGTTATAAGTTTATCGCAGTCAAAAGCGTGTAATGGCTGTCCGGTTTCTAACATCGCGTAATTCATAATATCAACCACATTGTTAATCGGCCTCAAACCACAATCAATTAAAATATCCTGCATCCATTTCGGCGAAGCCACAACTTTGATATTCTCAAAATACTGTGCTACGTAGCGAGGACAAAGTTTTTTGTCTTGAACTTCTACTTTGAATTTGCCTCCCTTCGAGAGGTCTCCCGCAGGGAGAGAATTTGGGGTTTTAGCTTTGGGATTTGGGATTTGGAGATTTCGGCCTAAAATAGCCGAAATCTCTTTTGCGATTCCAAGATGCGATGCCGCGTCAGAAAATCTGTTCGGCGAAAGGGAAATATCCAAAATATTACCCCCTAAACTATTGGCTTCAAAAGAATAAGCGTTTAACTTTTCAATCAAGTCATACTTGTTCTTCAAAGTCGGAACTAATTTTTTGATTAGAGTGTAAGAAAACTTCATGTAAATTTATTATCGCATAAAAGAGTCAAAAAAGCAAAGATTATCATTCCTGCTGTCAAATTTAAAGCCAATTCTTTTAAAAAAATTGGAGACGTAATTAAATTAGTTCCCAAAAAAAGATAAAAAATAAACGTTCCCAGGGCAATCGAAATTAAATTACCAAAAAAATAATGCCAAGGATGGTATTTTTTCACGATATTTGCTCCGACGCCAATTAATGATAAAAGTAAAATTCCGCTTTCAAAGCCAGGCGAAAATTTTAAAATAAAAGATGCCAAAGCCACTAGCAAAAATCCTTGCCAAATATTGGCAATAAAAAAAGAGGCGGTAATAATCGCCGCTAAAGCTAAATTCGGCTTAACGCCAAGAACCGAAAAACCAAAAGCCTGTAAAAAAGTTAATAAACCGACTATTAAAACAAGAAAAATTAACTTCATTTTATAATAATATTAATTTCTCTCAGTTCATTTATATTAAAAGGCATTGTTAAAGTTGCTTCTTTAAAAACACCTGCTGTGCTTTCTTTAATTTCGTTTACCTCGCCGATTTTTAAGCCGTAAGGAAATTCTTGACTGGCAACATAAACAACATCGCCTACTTTAATCGGCTTGCTTTTTTCAATTAATGTCATTTTTGGTTCATTACCACCTTGAAAAAGCCCGTTAATTTGGGCTTCTCCAACTCTTACCGACAACTGAAAATTGGGGTCAAAAATTGTTTCAATCACACTGTAGCCAGGAAAAACATTTATTACCTGACCTAATAAAAGATTTTCGCCGACAGTCGCAGTCATCATTTTTTTTATTCCTTGATTTTCGCCGGCATTAACCGTAATTTGATTTTTAATATTAAAAGGATAAGTGGAAAATACTCCAACTGTCAGATAGTTACTAACTAATCCCTCAACTCTCGGCATCAAGGATTGCAGCATTTGCATTTGTGCTTTTAAATTTTCATTCTCCTGTTTAAGAGATAAATTTTCGTCAAAATAACGCTGTTTGGAAATAAAAAAATCGGTCAGATATATTCCTCCAACCAACAAAATTATTAGACCAATAAGAAAGTAGCGTCGCATGTTTATTTAATCATAAAACTTTTTCGATGAATCGGCAAACGACCATATTTTTTAATCGCAGAAATATGTTTTTTAGTGCCGTAGCCGACATTATTGATAAAATCATACTGCGGATATTTTTTATGAAGTTTCCTCATCATTCTGTCGCGACTGACTTTAGCAACGATTGAAGCTAATGAAATTGCCGGAATTTTTTCGTCGCCCTTAACCACTGTGGTGGAATTAAGAATGCAGAATTTAGAATTAAGAAACAACCCGCCATCTAAATAAACTAGGCAATTCTTAATTCTTAATTTGTAATTCTTAATTAGCGCCTTAAGGGCGCTAGTGGCGGCTAAATTGGCGGCATTGGAAATATTTATTTTATCAATTATTTTCGGCGACACACTTGCCACCGCGTAAACTATTCTAATATTCTTAAGAATATTAGAATAGTTTTTAATCCATTTAAACCAAATTTCTCTCTGTTTTCGAGACAATTTTTTAGAATCTTTTAATTTGATTTTATATTTTTTTTGGAAATTAGAAATTGGAAATTGCCTCCCTTCGGGAGGTCTCCCGCAGGGAGAGAAATTATGCGGTAGCAGTAGCGCTGCTACCGTTACTGGTCCCGCTAGCGCTCCCCTACCAACTTCATCTATACCTATAACATACTTATATTTTAGCTTAGGCATTTTATTAATTTTAGCATTTTAAAATAAAAATGGCCCATTTCCTGAAAACTGCTAGATTTCAGAAAATGGGCGCTAAGATGCTTGATTATGACTATAATAACTGGGTAAAACCTCAAAAACAATATGGTCCCTGATAAGCATATCCCCTTGCTTTCCATACTTGCCGAACAGGCCGGTTGTAATTTTTACCTCTAAATTTCCAACTCTGTTCTTGGAGTCAGGGAGAGCAGAATCAGCCAAACGTCTCTCCTTTGTTGCGCTTCCACCATATCCAAGCAGATAAACAAGGTGCGGCCAAAGAGGATTTCTTTGTCCTTTTGGCAGGCATTTTAAAAGCTCCGGAAGAAGATATGCCCCCCTCTTAGACAGCAAGGATAGACAAGTTCTTTTTACCCTTACAACTCTCTTTAATTTCGAGAAACGGCGTCTTAAGGGTCTTTGCTTTTTATACGGACTTAAATATAAATCGATAAACTTTGCCAAGCCGTTTAGATGGATTTTTAAATCTAAATTGTTTAACGCCGCCCAATAAATGTCCCGAACAAGGAATTCATCTTTCTTTGAGACAGCAAATCTTATTCCTGTGCGCTGAGGCCTCATCGAAATTGACTGATGAAGTTTTTTCTGATGACGCGAGAAGTAGTTTCTCGGCGTCGGGAGCAAGAACGGATCATCGCTGTAGAAATTATGTTTCCAAGTAGCGACCTTTTTGTCCGTCAACTCCTGAAGAATTTCAAATATCAGGGGCGCGACCACCAAATATTCCTCTTTGTTTAAAAAAAACCATTTTCGGCGCTTCTCCACCCATCTGCTCTCGTTCAGTTTAGAATCTTTTGGCCTTTGGGCATCATGGTAGGATCTAGACCGCCCCAAACCTATCTCGCAAAGTAATGCTTCTCGGTATTTTCTACCGAGAAATTCTCCTGGGCCGATGATGGCTATTAAGTTAATGCCCGGCTTTGGATTGCGGATTAAATTTAAAGTGGAAAGATTTATAACAATTTTTGCCTCTTTCTTTACTAAGTCAACATCACGCTGCACCAAAATTGGAATCATCGCTGGGTGTATTCCGTTCATCACTTTTCACCTCCTCTCTATTTTATTTTTTTTCTTATTCAGCAATATGGATTTTACAAAATTCTAAATTTAGTCTATTAATTGATTTAAACTTTGTCAAATTTAAAGGCGCTATCAGTTCTTAAAACCAATAGCGCCTATCTCCGCGAGTTTTTGCGGGGCTTGTAAGGAATAAACTTTGTCCAGTCAATTCCGGGTAACTGATTAACCGGATATGAAACTCTTTCGCCTAATCTGATGAGTAATCCCCATTGGTAATACGGCGCCGAAGGAATTATCCATTTGCAATGATTTTCAATCGGGCAATAACCACAAGGATTCTTATACGTCTTAGGCCAAGAACCAGCCAAAAGATCGTCCGCTTCGACAAAAGATTTTCTTCCTTTGCGCGCCGATGTCTGAAAATGCTCGGCACAGAGATTCCTGCTTAGAACCCATAAACCCGGATTTACCTCAAGGTGAGATAACCTAGACTTCCAGAGAAATTTCTGCGTCCATTTCGCCACCGCGTCTATAAATCTTTCTGAAATGCGGAGCGATAATTTTCCCTCAAGCTGGAGTGGATGTTTTTCGTTCTTTCGCACAAATGGTTTCGCCACTTTTTCAAACCGAATAATACCAGTGGCTATCATCACCCGTAGCGCGTGAAAGTCAATCGGAATTGGCGTCGGGAATACAGAAATAACTTTTTTCTCTTGTAGCCAAATTACTAAGAGAGAAAAAATTTTTCTTCTCATTCCTTTAAAGCCAACCTCGGATTTATAATAATCAATCCTCCTAAATGCTTCCTCAAAATCCAAGCATCCCCAAAAAACGTTTCTAATATCTCCACCCCAATAACGATGAAGAGTTAGAGAATTTTCATACCATGCTTTCGGATGTTCCCCCATCTTATAACTTAGAGCACCAGCGCCGCCTTTTTCGCCCGTGCCATTCCCCTTAAGAATAGCCGGTGTTACTAGCCTAAAAGCCTCTCCGATTTTTTCCGGTGACCACTTTTCGGAAATACTTTTGGGGTCAAACATTTCTGGGAAAGATTCCCATAAAGCTAAAAGCCACTTGAAAGGGTCTTCACTAATTAAACCCCCTCGCATGGGCAAAGCCGCATAAAACAGCCAATTTGCGTAATTTTTATCATCGTAAATCTTCGGTACATAGCGGTCTTGCGGCAAAACAACACCCCCAAAGATATCTCTCTTCTCTTTCCATAAATCTCCAATAATCTTAAAAACTTCAAATCCCGTTTCTTCGTCAAATTTCACTTCCACTTAAATCACCTCCTTTTCTATCCTATATTAATTTTATAATATTGCTGTCGTTAAAGTAGCACACCTTATTAAAATATGTCAAATTTTTCATAAAATTTATTTTTGAAATTTTTAACCAGTTAAACTATAATGATGGCGATACTATGAAATTCGTTCACTTGCACACCCACTCACATTATTCCCTCTTAGACGGCTTAGCTAAAATTGACGACTTAGTTGACCGCGCTAAAAAATTAGGGATGAAAGCGTTAGCCTTAACCGACCATGGCAATCTTTATGGAGCAATAGAATTTTATAAGAAAGCTATCAAAGCGGAAATTAAACCGATTTTAGGAGTAGAAACATATGTGGCGCCCCGCTCGCGTTTTGATAAGCAAGCGAAAATTGATGACAACTATTTTCATTTAATTCTTTTAGCGGAAAATAATCTTGGCTGGAAAAATATTATTAAGCTGATAACTAAATCTCACTTAGAAGGTTTTTATTATCGGCCCAGAGTTGATAAGGAAATTTTGCGCGAGTATCACGAAGGCATTATCGCGCTTTCGTCTTGTCTAGCTGGCGAAATTCCGCAATTGATTTTAAAAAACAATTTTGAACAAGCGGAAAAAACAATAAAAGAATATCAGGAAATTTTTGGCTCGGAAAATTTTTTTCTGGAAATCAGCCATCATCCGAATATTCCGGAAACAATCAAAGTTAATGAAGGGCTTAAAAAACTTTCTGAAATTACTTCCGCGCCACTTATCGCCACCCAAGATATTCATTATGCCAAACCGGAAGATGCCGAATACCAAGATATTCTTTTAGCTGTCCAAACAAACAATAAAACATCAGATGAAAATCGCCTCAGCATGAAAGCCGAAGACTTTTCAATGCGAAGCCAAGAACAGATGCTGGAATTTTTCAAGGATTTGCCCGAAGCGATTGAAAACACGGTTAAAATCAGCGAACGCTGTAATGTTAACTTAATTTTAAATCAAATTCTTTTGCCCGCTTTTCCTTTACCCGAAGGAGAAAATTCAGCCATTGATTATCTTAAAAAATTAATTGATGAAAGATTGATGTCGCGATTTGAAGTGGCTGACGCGAAAATAACTCAAAGATTGGATTATGAATTAGCCGTGATTGAAAAAACCGGTTTTGCCGATTATTTTTTGATTGTTCAAGACTTTGTAATTTGGGCAAAAGAAAGAGGCATCGTGGTTGGTCCGGGTAGGGGTTCGGCCGCCGGCAGTTTGGTTTCTTATGTTTTAGGCATTACCGACATTGACCCATTAAAATATGATTTGCTTTTTGAAAGATTTTTAAATCCGGACAGAATTTCTATGCCTGATATTGACTTGGATTTTACCGATGTAAGGCGTGATGAAGTTTTCGCTTACATTAGGCAAAAATACGGCGAAGAAAGAGTCGCTCAAATTATCACTTTTGGCACAATGGCAGCAAGAGCCGCGATTCGCGACGCTGGCCGGGCTTTAGGAATGAATTATGGTTTATGTGATATGCTTTCCAAACTTATTCCTTTTAATCCCACTCAAGGAATGAAAACGGGGTGGCTAGAAAAATCTTTAGAGAATGTTCCGGAATTAAAAGAACTTTATCAAAACAATCCTGATGCTAAAAAAGTAATTGACGCGGCGCAGCACCTAGAGGGCGTGGCTAGACATGCTTCTGTTCACGCTTGCGGCATTGTTATAAGTAAAGACCCCCTAACTGATTACGTACCACTTCAAAGAGCGCCGCAAGATGAAAATATCATCATCACTCAATTTGAAATGCATAGCATTGAGGATTTGGGTATCCTAAAAATGGATTTACTGGGTCTTAAGAACTTAACTACTATTGAAGAGACCATTCGCTTGGTTAAAGAAATTCACGATGAGACTATTGATATGTCAAAAATTCCGCTTGATGATAAAAAAGTTTTTAAACTGCTTCAGGAAGCCGACACAACAGGAGTCTTCCAACTGGAATCATCGGGCATGCGGCGCTATTTAAAAGAATTAAAACCGACTGAATTAGAAGATATTATCGCGATGGTCGCTCTTTATCGTCCGGGACCCATGGAGCTAATTCCTTCATTTATTAATCGCAAACACGGCCGGGAAAAAGTCCAATACCTTCATCCAAGGCTTGAGCCGATTCTTGAAAAAACATACGGCATCGGCATTTATCAGGAGCAAATGATGAGAATTGCCCGCGACTTAGCGGGGTTCACTTTGGCTGAAGCAGACACCCTAAGAAAAGCTATAGGCAAAAAGATAAAGGTTCTACTTGAAGCACAAAAAGAAAGGTTGATTAAAGGAATGTTAGAAAATGGAATTGACGAAGTGACCGCTAAAAAAATCTGGGAACTTTTTCCGCCTTTCGCGCGCTATGGATTTAATAGAAGCCATGCAGCTTGCTACGCTTTAATCGCCTATCGCACTGCTTATCTTAAAAGCCATTATCCGATTGAATTTATGACTGCTCTTTTAAACGCCGACTCCGGCGACATTGAAAGAATTGCCTATTTAGTTAGTGAATCGCAAAAAAGCGGGGTAAAAGTTTTAGCGCCTGACGTCAACAAAAGTTTTGTCAATTTTGTGCCTGAAGAAGAAAACATCCGTTTCGGACTTTTGGCAATTAAAAATGTCGGGGTTAATATTGTGGAAGCGATGATTGAAGAAAGACAGCGCGGCGGACCCTTTCAGGATTTAAACGATTTTTTATGCCGGGTGCGGCATAAAGATTTAAATAAAAAATCATTGGAAAGTTTAATTAAGGTCGGAGTTTTTGATTCTTTAAACATTCAACGGCTAGATCTTCTGGCGAATTTAGAAAGCATTCTTTCTTTTTGCCAAAACATAAAAAAAGCACAGAATTCGTCTCAAGCTGGTCTCTTTGGAACAAATTATCATTCACCTGAATTTCTACGTCAGTCTGCGCCTAGCTCGCGCAATTCTGTTTTGAAAGAAAGACTTGCCTGGGAAAGAGAACTATTGGGTCTTTATATTTCTGGCCATCCATTAAATCAATATCATGAAAAACTTAATAGTTACAGAGTTAAACCTATTAAAGGAATATTAGCCAGCGAAAAACAATCTAATGGCAATGATTACAGAATTGGCGGCGTAATTTTAAAAGTTAAGCGGATTGTAAGTAGAGTGGGTCAGCCGATTTTATTTGTCACAATTGAAGATTTAACAGGCGTTTTGGAAGTGATTGTTTTTAGCGACACCCTGGCGAAAAATCCGACTGTTTGGCGGGAGAATAATATAGTTATTATAAGCGGCAGATTATCTTGGCGAAACAATGAGCCGAAATTTATTTGCCAGCAAGCGATAGAGTTGTAGAGATGGCAACAAATTTTTTCTCGTTCGTAGTGTTCCGAACGTCAAAATTTATACTCGCTCGCACGCTGCTCGCCACCCTGTTCGTCGCTTCGCTCCTCGGGGTCCTGGCTCGCCACGCGGCTCGCTCGTAAATTTTAAGACCTTCTCCGCACACACTCACTACGAAAAAATTTGTTGCCGTTTGATGTGGTTAGAGTAAAAAATTTTTGAAGTTGACTTTTTACACGAAATTGGTAATATCATTTAACGCTCTTTGAAAACAATTTTGCGGCAGCCAAGTGGGAGGTTTACTAAAACTCTCAGCTGGCTGCCACAAAGCCCAAACCTCTAACCCTTCAAATCCGAGGCCGCTGAGCCCGGACAATTAAAGGCTCCTTGGAGAGCAAAAAGGAGGAAAAAATGAAGATTACGGTTAATGATATTGTAAATAATGAATCTTCTTACGTAAATCGCGTACCTACTGGTCTAAGAGACAAAGCAATCCAAATACTTCTGTCTCTATCAAATGACTTAGAAGATTCAGTTCATCGGCTTATTGAAAGCGTGAGCATCAATTTTTTACAGGCTTCGGAAATTGGCTTTTGTATGGAATTTCATGTAACCATCATCCTACCGCAACACAATAAAACAAAGGCCAGATTTATCGCAACATGGGAGGTTGATTTAAGAGATAACATCGCCTTAAATCAAAAAATTCTTCTGCGAGCGGAAGAAAATTCCCACATGAGCTGTCCCTTTGAAGCACTTACGAAAAATTCCAGAGTATCGCAATTAGGCCCGCACGCCATTGTAGTGATAGACCCTAAACCTGCAGATATTGCGAAAGCCATATCTTTCGCTATTGACTATTTTTTTCAAAGCAGGTTAGATACTATGAAAAGTGAGGAAAATAGAATACTTTCAGCGAAAAAAAGTCTTATGAATTTTTGGAGGTAATTATAGTGGGCTAAGGGTAGCGCGAGCCAGGACTAAAAACGGCTCGCTTTTTTTATTGACATTGACAAACCTCCCCTATCTGCCTTAAAATATATATTAATAGAGCAATGAGGCGGATTAACCAACCGTAGAGCTCTCGCAAAAAAGCCAGCGATACCCCGCTTAGCGGGGTAAATCGGCTTAAAGAGTGGTCCGACCACGGTCGGACAAATTGGGTGGAACCACGAGGAAAAATAAAACCCCGTCCCAAGAGTTTGCCTTTTAAAAAATTGCAAATTTTTGAGATGGGGTTTTAAATTAAAATTGTTAATCTGGTGTTGTGCTATAGCACAACACTTTCAAAAAACTACATGAAAAAACAAACACAAGCAGAAGAAAATAAATTAGACACTATTCGACATTCTACTTCTCATATTTTAGCTGCCGCGGTTTTAGAAAAATTTCCCAAAGCCAAATTAGGTATTGGGCCGACTATTGAAAACGGCTTTTATTATGATTTTGACTTTGTAGAAGCGGACAAACGCGGATCTTTTAAAAATAGAAGCGGATTAACGCGGATAAGCGAGGAAGATTTGCCGCAAATTGAAAAACGGATGCGGGAATTAATCAAAAAGAATTTAAAATTTGAAAAACAAATAATTTTATCAGCTGAAGCAAAAAAAATCTTCAAGGATCAGCCATATAAATTAGAACTCATTAAAGAATTAATAAAAATAAAATCACCAATCACTATTTATCAAAGCGGCGAGTTTACGGACTTATGCAAAGGACCGCATATTAAATCTACTGCTGAAATTAATCCCGATGCTTTTAAATTAACAAAAATTGCTGGCGCTTATTGGCGAGGCGACGAAAAAAATAAAATGCTGACAAGAATTTACGGCGTGGCTTTTAGCACTAAAAAAGAGCTTGAAGATTATTTAAAAATGCTGGAAGAGGCTGAAAAACGCGACCACAGAAAATTAGGTGAAAAACTGGAATTGTTTACATTCCATGAAACCGCGCCAGCCATGCCCTATTGGCTGCCTGATGGTGTAATCGTTATTAATGAGTTAATAAATTTCTGGCGGCAAGAACACAAAAAACGCGACTACGCTGAAATAATCAGCCCCCTTATCAATAAAAAAGAACTCTATGTAAAATCCGGCCACTGGGAACATTATCTGGAAGAAATGTTTATCTCAAAAACAGAGGATGGCGAAACTTACGCCTTAAAAGCGATGAACTGCCCGAATGCCATGATAGTTTATGGATTAAAACCTCGTTCTTATCGGGATTTGCCTCTAAGATTGGCTGACACCGATATTCTCCACCGTTACGAACGCTCGGGCACGACTTATGGTTTATTGCGCGTCCGGGAATTCAGACAAGATGACGCCCATATATTTGTATCTGAAGACCAAATTGAATCGGAATACGAAAATATTCTTGATATCACTAAAAAATTCTATTCAATATTTAATCTTGATTATTCATTCAGATTAGGAACTAAACCTGAAAAATTTATGGGTGATGTAAAAATCTGGAACAAAGCAGAAAAAATTCTTAAAAAAATCCTTGAGCAAAGCGGTAAAAAATATACCGTCAATCATGGCGATGGCGCTTTTTATGGACCGAAAATTGACATTTTAATGAAGGATTCTATTGGTCGCGATTGGCAGACTGGAACAATTCAGCTTGATTTCCAAATGCCGAAAAGATTTGGGTTAAAATATACGGGTGATAAAGGTAAAGAAAAAACTCCAGTTGTCATTCATCGAGTAATTTACGGCTCACTTGAAAGATTTATTGGAATTTTAATTGAGCATTTTTCCGGCGCTTTGCCTTTATGGCTGTCGCCTGTTCAAGTAATAATATTGCCGATTGGCGAAAAACAAATTTCTTACGCTGGTAAAATATTTGAGGCGTTTAAAAAAGAAAATATCAGAGTAGAAATGCCCGAAGCAAACGAAACTTTAGGTAAAAGAATCCGCGATGCTGAAATTCAAAAAATTCCTTATATTCTCGTAGTCGGCGACAAAGAAGTACTAAACGGAACCGTTAGTGTCAGGCGCCGCGGCCAGCCCGCCTCTGCCAAGGCTACGGCGGGCGAGGAAGGCGAAATTAAGATTGAAAAATTGATTGAGAAAATTAAGAAAGAGATTGAAGATAAGGTGATTTAGAAACAAAAAAGCCATGGCTCTGTTTATTAATTGAGACATGGCTATTAAAATTGATTCTGACCCCACCACATCATCATCTTGCGACGGTGGTGCACCGTCAAAAGACAATCTGTGTCCTATATCTATGTTGTGGCATTTCGGCTCCGATAAAACATAGAAAAACCATTGCCTATTTGGTTTGGGCTCAGTTAATAAGGAGAGCCAACGTCCCTATTAACCTATTTTAACGCCGGACCGTGCCGCTTTCGGGTAAAGGAGCCAGAACTTTTATTTCAAAGAGCAAATATTCAGATTCTGCTATAATTATATCTATGTCTAAAAATATGTCAATATTACCTAAAATCATTGTCATTCTCGGGCCAACTGCCTCAGGAAAATCCACTTTAGCCATTAAACTTGCTAAAAAATTCAAAGGCGAAATAATTTCCGCTGACTCGCGGCAGATTTATCGCGAAATAAACATCGGCACAGCAAAACCCACTAAGGCTGAATTAAAATTAATACCCCATCACCTCATTGACATTAAAAATCCAAACCAATCTTACACCACTTCCCAATATAAACGCGATTGCTTCAAAGCCATTAAAAAAATTTTGAGAAAAAACAAACTGCCGATTATTTGCGGCGGCACCGGGCTTTACATTAAAGCCGTGATTGATAATTTAGAAATTCCAGAAGTAAAACCCAATCCCAAACTTCGCCAGAAATTGGAAAAAGAATTAAAAGTAAAAGGACTTGATTTTCTTTATCAAAAATTAATTAAGCTTGACCCGGAAGCTGTTTATATTATTGACCGTCATAATCCGCGCCGAGTTATTCGCGCCTTAGAAATCACACTCCAGACAAAAAAACCTTTTTCAGCTCAAAGAATTCAAGGCGAGAAAATGTTCAATGCCTTAAAAATCGGCATTAACGGACCATCAGAAAAATTAAAAGAAAAAATTGAAAAACGCGTAGACCAAATGATAAAAGACGGCCTAATTGAAGAAGTACAAAACTTACTTAAAAAATATCCGGCAGAACTTTCTGTTTTTGACGCTATTGGTTACCGAGAAATAATTAATTATTTACAAGTAAAAATATCGCTTCCAGAGGCGCTAAATGAAATCAAAAAAAATACCTGGCATTACGCCAAACGCCAAATGACGTGGTTTAAAAAAGATAAAGAAATTACTTGGATAAGTAATCCCCAAAAAGCCTTCGCAATATGTCGGGATTTCCTTTGCCTTTAAGTTTTGCTATCGCACGACCAATCAAAAACTGTAAAGCGTTTTCTTTACCTTTTTTGTAATCTTCAACTGCTTTAGGATTTTCTTTAATTATCTCTTCAACTGTTTGTTTCAATGATGTCTCGTCTGATACTTGTTTTAATCCTTTTTGCTCAATAATCTGATGCGGGTCAAGGCCGGTTAAAAACATCTCTTTCAAAATATCTTTTGCCGAACGGCTGGAAATTTCGCCGCTACTTATTAAGACAATTAAATCGCTGAAATTTTCCGGCGTAATATTCAGTTCTTTGATAGCAATTTTTTGTTCGTTCATTAATCCCTTAATATCGCTTGAAAGATAATTTAACAGAAGTTGAATATTTTTATTTTTATCGCCCATTTCTTCTGTTAATTCCGAAACTGATTCCTCAAAATATTCGGCTAGATACCTGTCGTTAATAATAACTTCAGCCTGCTCCTCATCTAAATTATATTCTTTTACAAATCTTTCTCTCTTTTGCGCTGGCAATTCCGGAATTTCAATTTTTAATTTTTCTAAATTAAATTCCGTTAAATCCAACGGAGGCAAATCCGGCTCGGGAAAATAACGATAATCATGAGCTTCTTCTTTAGAGCGCTGGGAAACTGTATGTTTTTTAATATCATCCCAGCCGCGAGTTTCTTGCTTAATTGTCTCGCCTTTTTCTAAAATTTCAGTTTGCCTTTTAATTTCATAATCAATAGATTCGCCTACTGCCCGGAAAGAATTAAGATTTTTTATTTCCACTTTTGTTCCTCTCTCGCTACTTTTAGAAACTGAAATATTCACTTCCACGCGCATCTGGCCTTTTTCCATATCAGCGTCAGAAACTTCTAAGTAGCGCAAAATCAACTGCAATTCTTTCGCAAAATCAACGGCTTGTTCGCCGCTTTTAATATCTGGTTCGGTAACTAATTCCATCAATGGAATTCCAGCTCGGTTAAAATCAACTAAAGACGATTTAGCGTCTGGCGAATGAACAAGCCGGCCGGCATCCTCTTCTAAATGAATTCTGGTAATTCTGATGCCGTTTAATTCTCCACCGATAACAAGCGGCTTGTCATATTGGGAAATCTGATAACCTTTTGGCAAATCAAGA
>CAYIWD010000005.1:0-34468 GCA_964367055.1 uncultured Candidatus Saccharibacteria bacterium | reverse complement strand
ATTCCTGGGCCATGCGCTGTTTCCGGCACATAGCCGCCGTTCAGGTGCACAATCCAACCCCAGTGGCGATAGGTGCCACCGAAATTGGCGTACCCATAGTCGTAGTAAGCGGTGGGGTTTCGGCCGACGTAAATTCCGGTCTCCTGTTTAGGTAGGTCAACTCTGTACCGAGCTGGCCCCCCGAACAACGGATTAAGAATGTCGGTTTGGTAGTAGAATGGGAAAATCTCCACTCTATAACTACCAACCTCCAATTGTCGAATCCAGTACCGGGGCATATTTTGACCATTGACCGTGAAAAAACGGCCAGCGCCAGCTAAGTACCCCTGTTCAATCAGCCGGTTCGCCTCATCGTAAATAAAAACGTTGAGGTGAGTCGTGCTCTCGTTAACGATGATGCCCCAACGAGGGTCTTGGTTACGGATGGGAAACGCTTCTTGCGTATTCCTCGGCCCTGCGGGGTCAAGTGTGGCGCAACCAACCAGTAAACCGAAAACTAAAAAACTCAAAACTAAAATCTTTTTCATCTAAATCGCCTCCCTCTGTTGGTTTTTACGGCAAATTCGCCGCAGTTTTTTGATGCCACGCTCGATTTCAGCGCGCACCAATTTTGATTTTCGCCACCTCCCCTTTCCAGAGATGTGGCTTTGATGAACCGCCTTTTTCCAGGCCAATTAAATCACCTCCTTTCATATTTATTTGACAATTTTGCTGGTTTTAATTATACACCCTTTTTAAATTTTGTCAAATATGTGTACTTGTAAATTTTCTAAAGGCCGCTATTATTATATTAGTAATTAAGTTGCGGCTCTTTGAAATAAAAATGGCGCGGCAGCGATCTTATCCATATCACCTCCTTGTTTCACCCCCAAAAACAAGGTCGCTGCTGCGCCTAAATAAAATGGCGGAAGAAAAGAGATCGCTTGCTCCCGCTTTGAATCTCTTTGCCTGGAGCAGGCACACCCCAATCGTCAGGACCCTCCTCCTTGACGAACTGGCACTTTTCTCTCCGCCCCAATAAACCCCTCATTAACGACTGCGAGGGGTTATTTTTCAAAATTTATTTTTTTTATTTGCTATTTTAATTTTTATATTTTATATTTATGTTAATGGCGCAGATTAAAACCCCTTTGAATAAAATTAAAGATAAATTGAGCCAGATGCACCGGGAAGCAGAAGAAAGAGATGCAAAAAGAAGGGCGGATAAATCAGGTTATCCTTACAGCGATTTATCAACCGCGCCGATAAATATTGAAGCCCTAAAATTAATTCCCGAAGAAAGCGCGAAAAGGGCCAAGATAGCAGCTATTGAGCTCAAAGAAAAGAAAATCGCTTTAGTGGCTTTTGACCCAGACGATTCTGGCGCAAAAACAATAATTGAAAAACTAAAATCAGAAGGATATTTGCCTTCTATTTTTGTCGTTTCATTGGCTGGCTTAAACCATGTCTGGAGTTTTTATAAATTTGTGCTTGAAAAACCAGAAGAAATCACCGGCCGTATTAATATTGAAGAAAAAAAATTAGTTGAATTGAAAAACACCCTCACTTCCTTAGAAGATATTAAAACTTCAGTTCAAAAATTTAATAGCGAACTTGGTTATGCTGGTGAAATTTTAGAAATTGTTTTAGGGGGCGCCTTAGCCAACCGGGCTTCAGATATTCATTTTGAGTCAACAAAAAACGAAGTTAAATTGAGATTAAGAATTGACGGATTGCTTCATGATGTTTTTGGCGAAATTAAAAAAGATATTTATCTTCATTTAATTTCTCGGATAAAATTGCTCTCCGGATTAAAACTTAATATTCACGATGAGCCACAGGATGGCAGATTTACAATAAAATTCCCGGAAAAAGAAATAGAAGTTAGAGTAGTGGTGGCGCCTTCGGAATTTGGCGAAGTGGTAGTGATGCGCCTCTTAGACCCTGAAGTCATTAATCTTTCTTTAGCGGATTTAGGCATTAGAGGTGACGACCTAGAGATAATTAAAAACGAACTTAAAAGGCCCAATGGCATGATTCTTAATACTGGTCCGACTGGCTCTGGAAAAACCACCACGCTTTACGCTTTCTTAAAATATAAAAAAACTTCGGAAATAAAAGTTATCACCATTGAAGACCCAATCGAATATCATCTTGAGGGTATTGAACAAACACAGGTAGACGAAGAAGCTGGCTATACATTTTCTAATGGTTTGCGTTCTTTGATGCGTCAAGATCCAGACGTTATTTTGGTGGGAGAAATTAGGGATAAGGAAACTGGTGAAATTGCTGTTCAGGCAGCGCTAACTGGGCATTTGGTATTCTCTACCCTTCACGCCAACGAAGCAGCCGGCGCTATTCCGCGGCTTTTGGATTTGGGCGTAAAATCGTCAAGTATCGGACCAGCGCTTAATTTGGTAATTGCTCAAAGATTGGTTCGTCGGCTTTGTTCTAATTGTAAAATTCCTCAAGAAGTTGATGAAATTCTAAGAAAAAAAATTGAAAAGTTTTTAGGCCACCTACCAAAAAGAATTAATCGGGAAAAATTTAAAGAGATAAAAATTTTTAAAGCCAGGGGGTGCGATAAATGCAACAACACCGGCTATCATGGACGAATTGGCATCTATGAGTTGCTTTTAAATGATCCCGAATACGAAAAATTGCTTATTGACCCGAAAAATGCCTCTTTGTCGTCGCATAAAACCTTAGAGGAATTAATCAAACAAGAGGCCGGTGAATCTTATATTAAAAAATTTGCCATAGAGCAAGGGATGGCAACAATGCAACAAGATGGAATTTTGAAAATAATTTCCGGCATAACCACCTTTGAAGAGGTGGAGGGAATGACCGGAGTAATTCGTTTGGAATAAAAAAGACCGTCTAAGTCTGTGGGTATTTCTCGTAATTGAGAATAAAAACTCTTAATCTTGGAAAAAAGAGATTTAAGAATTTCTTCGAGGAGAAGTCCAGCCAAAGCCAAACTTTCCGAAAGCTAAAAGAAATTCTCTTATGACCCACAGAATTAGGCGGTCTTAATGTGATATATTTTTATTTTTAGCGTAGCATACATTATGGAAAAAGTCAAGAGCCGCAAAATTAACCGTTCAGTGCTTATAAAAGAAGATAAATTTATTGATTCTGTATTACGACCCGCTTCTTGGTCTGATTACATCGGTCAGGAAAAAATTAAAAATGCGGTGTCTTTGATTTTAGCGGCTGCAAAAAAAAGAAATGAATGTTCTGACCATTTGTTATTCTACGGGCCCGCGGGGCTAGGTAAAACTACTTTGGCTAATTTGGTGGCCAAAGAATTAAAGGGGAATTTGAAAGTCGCGACTGGCCCGGCTCTTCAAAAACTTGGCGATTTGGCGGCCCTGCTTTCAAACCTAGAGAACCAAGACGTGCTTTTTATTGATGAAGCTCACCGGATTCCCAAGTCAGTTGAAGAAATGCTTTATCCAGCAATGGAATCGCGTCAGTGTTGCTTGACTGTTGGCAAGGGCCTAGCTAGCCGTCTTATTTCTTTGGATTTACCGGCTTTTACCTTGATTTGCGCTACTACGCGACCATCTTTATTATCAAATCCTTTGCGTTCGCGATTTGGCGCTATTTTTAAATTTGATTATTACACGATTGAAGAAATTAAAACTATTATTCTTCGCTCCGCTAAATTAATGAAAATAAAATTAACGCCGGAAGCAATTCTGTCCCTGGCTAAAGCTTCGCGGTTTACGCCTCGCGTCGCTAATCGCCTGTTAAAACGCGCTAGAGATTTTGCTGAGGTTAATAACTTTAATTTGATTGATGATAATGTAATTTTTGAAACATTAAAATTTTTAGCAATAGACGAGTTAGGGTTAGAAACCGGTGAACGCTATTTATTGGAAACGATTATCAAAAAATTTCACAATCGGCCAGTTGGATTGAACGCTTTAGCCGCTGTTTCAGACGAAGAAAAAGGCACGATTGAAGAAATCTACGAGCCGTATTTAATGAAATTGGGATTTTTACAGAGAACGCCGCAGGGGAGAGTTGCCACAGAAGAAGCTTATAAGCACCTAAAAATTCATACTCGATAATTTATGATAATTTCTGAATTTCTCCCAAACCCAGTCGGCAAAGATACTGATGCTGAGTTTATAGAATTATTTAACGATGGTCTTAAGCCAGTAAACTTATCCGGCTGGAAAATGAAAGACGCTTCGGGAAAAACTTTTACTTTTAAGAGTCAAGCGGTTGAAGCCGGTAAGTATCTATTGCTTGATTATAAAACTACAAAAATTATTTTAAACAACGACGCCGAAACACTTTTTCTTTATGACGCAAATGGGAATTTGATTGATAAAGCGGAATTTTCTGGTGTTGCTCCAGAAGGCAAAAGTTTCGTCAGGCAAAATAGTCAATTCGTTTTAACCTCTAAGCCAACGCCGGGCAAAGTAAATATTTTAGAAATTCCTACGAGTTCTTTGGCTTCAGCTGAAATTTTGCCAAACAGTTCCGCGATAAATATTAATCCATCAATTAATTTAAGCGGCTTGTGGATTGGCTTTTTTATTGCCTTGATTTTAGCGTTTTTATCGGTTTTCATTTTAACGAGACTTAATCTATTGTATGATGGTTAATGGCGGTCAAATAAAACATTTGGCCAGATTAATTTACTATAATAACTAACGATCGTTAGTTATTATAGTAAATAATAAAAATGATTAATTATAAAACCAATTCTTATAAACAAACCAAAAAAATCGCCGCTGATTTGGCGAAGAAATTTTTAGCTGGCAAAGCTGAAAGAAAAAATGTTTTGGTTTTTGGTTTAATAGGCGACTTGGGCAGCGGTAAAACAACTTTTGTCCAGGGATTTTTAAAGGCGTTAGGGGTTAAGAAAAAGATAACTAGTCCAACTTTTGTTTTGATAAAAAATTACCCAATTCCCCAATTAACTAATTCCCTAATAGTTTACCACATTGACTGCTACCGCATTAAAAAATCAAAAGAATTATTGGATTTGGGCTTAAAAGAAATTTTAAATAACCCCCAAAATATTGTTTTAATAGAGTGGGCTGAAAAAATAAAAAGAATTTTATCAAAAAATACGATTTGGGTAAAATTTGAACACGGCGAGAAAGAAAATCAACGGACTATTAAAATTAAGAAATAAAAACGCCGGGCTTTTTAATATAATGACACCCGGCGTAAACTACGGCAGCTGGCCCAATAATATCATGGCCATGCACTTTGAAGATTTGTTAGGTAAAAGAATTCCTGATGCAAGTGCGAAAGGAATTTTCTGCAACAGAAATGCAGTTTTTTTCGCTCTACATTGAGCCTCTTTTCGCTAGAAAGGATTTTCTTACAGATATCGTTGAGTTCGTTTAGCGTGGTTTTTGCTTGTGCAGGATCATCCGGAAGAATGGGTTTTATGGCAAGAAAAGCGCGTTCAACCTGGATTGCTTCGTCCAAGCGCATCATTTCCTCCCTCCCTTGCTTTCTCATAGAGAAAAGATCGAGCCCGGTGCTCGCGGATTTAATAAAGTCACTCAAGTCGCTCAGCGTCCCGCGATCTTCAAGAGAGAGTTTTTGATGTTGTTTTGAACCTAAAAATAACCCAACATCCGCGAAAAGTAATTGTAAACCAATATTCTCAAAACTTTTTCGTAAGGCAATAGCTTCCATTTTATTCATCACCTCCTTTTTAATATACTTAATCTATTATCATACTGCGAGAATTAATTGTCAAGTTTATAAGATTAAAATTGTCAAAACTATCCAATATTTTCGTAATGCTTTATATCGCAATTTTCTCCTGAAATTACCTGCCCTGCTTGTCCCGAGTCACATCGAGGGAAGCCGAGTCGAAGGGCAACTAAGTCAATTCTCCAACCCTTGTCGTCGTTAACTAACTCCGGATAATGCCCGGCACATAAAGAAGCTGTTCTTTTTAGTTTTTCAAGTTTTGCTCTAGTAAGTTGGTCTTCTGGTTGAATTCCCTCGCTACCGTTGTCAGTCATTGTTTTGACTTCCACAAAAACCAATGTTTTGTCAGGCGATTTGGCGATAATATCCAATTCGCCCCATTTTTGCCGAAAATTGCGGTCTATAATTTTATACCCTTTCTTAACAAGATATTCACAGGCCAGGTCCTCGCCAAGTTGACCGAGTTGAGATTTGTAGGTCATTTTTGTATAATTATAGCAAGTGTTGTAAATTATACCATCATTTTCTTTGTGTACGGTGTAAATTTTTTACACAAGGCATTCCAAAATTATGGACATAAATGACATAAGTAATGAATATATTCGAGGGCTCGTAGAAGGAGAAGGTTGTTTTACCTTTCATACGAGTAGGAAAAGAGCTGACGGAACAAGATATAAACTTCCGGCATTTGTAATTTCACTACATATTCGCGATAAGCGCTTATTAGAAATAGTTAGGGATAAATTAGGTTTAAAAAGTAAAATTTATTATAGGGTGCCGAGAGTAACAACGCAAAATCCGAAAACCGGAATCAAATATTTAAGCGAAAGACAAGCCATTCTCGCAGTCAGAGACTTTCAGCAACTCAAAGATATAATTATCCCCTTTTTCTATAAAAGATTGAAGGGGTATAAAGCTGAACAATTTACAGAATGGTTAGAAAAGATAGGCAACGATATTGGTGTTTCGGATAGGTTTAAATCTTTGTACCGGCTTTATAAGTGGGGCGTTTACGACAAGCTTCCTAAATTTACAGACAGATTCAAGGATTGACCCTCGAAATTTGTTTCAGAATGTTTGCCGATTACATACCAGTTTCTTCGTTTTTCAAAAAGTGTAGGTTTCATCTGCTTACCAGCTTGTCGGCTAAAATAAATTTTCCAACGTTTTGCGACACACCTCAAAAAGACATAGATTTCATCGCATTATCCGATAAGCGCATGAATACTACACTTTTCTGGCTCTCTTCTCAATCAGCTGCTTTAAGAAGTTTTCAAGGCCAATAATGGCTATGACAAAGACACTTACAGCAATGGTAGCTGTTTTTACATCTGTTCTAAGAATATCGGTTTTTGAGGCGAAAACATAACCCAAAGAAACAAAGGTGATAGACCAGACAATACTGGCAGCCACACTAAAGCGAAGTAGTTCTTGAACCGGCATCTTTAAATAGCCAGCCGCGACCAAAATTATCCGATTAAGATTCCAGGCAAATTTTGAAACAAAAATATACACACCGTCGCTAAGCCGTAATTTATCCAAAAAACTCTTAACTCTGTCTAAATTTACAAAAAATATTTTCTTTTTATTGGTTTTTAAAAGTTTTTTGCCAAGCGACCAAAAAAGCAGGTCGTGCAAAATTGCGGCGCAAGAGGCGACAATTATAACATTAGAAATATCAAGCAATCCCTTATTACTTAAAACTCCGGCCACTAAAAGAACAATTTCTCCTTCAACAAAAATTGATAAAAAGACAATTATATAAGAGAGAATCCGATGCGTTTCGGAGAAATTGGTCAGGAATGCCTCCATATCAAAATATTAGCAGATTTTTTTTGGGAAGTAAATTTTAAAAAATAAAAAGGGGCTCCATGAAAAACCCAAGAGCCCCTATTGTCTTAATTTTTTGTTACACAGCAATCTTATGCTAATGGAACCCGCGTCAGAATTTTTTCCAGTGCTTCCTCGTATGCCACGCGTTGTGGAGTAGCCCTTCTTCTATAGTAAGGTGCGTTCCAGAAATAACCTGGGCTGTGGCATTGTATGCTTCGGTGGTTTAAAACAAATTTCTTGCTTAGCCTGTCCAAGACATTATTGATGTCGACCCTTCCTCCTCTCATGTGGATGATAACGCGTTTCTCTTCTTCCTTAATACCGACAAAGTTCTCAAAAACCCATCGTCCCCCGAAAAGTGTTATTAGGAACGATTTAAGCGAGACGATGTTATCAATACCGATGCTATTTCTGCTCTCAACAATAATGACATTCTTCTTCGTGGCTTCCGGATGCTTCCTGGTGACCCAACGATTAATATAGAATATGTCCATATTAACCTCCTTTTTTAATGTCCAAATTCCTATCGTGTGGATTACGACAGAAAATATCGGTTTGTTACGTTTCCGATAATATCTAAATATAACACAATTCTTTTGAAAAGTTAATGGTAATAGATCTTTATTGCGGCGGCAAATTGTAAAAATTATATTAAAAACAAAAAACAGCCAGAATTTTATCTAGCTGTTTTTATTTTTGGGTTTTAATTTATTTTCCTATTTCATTCAGCTTCGTTCTTGTTTTTGGTCCGACAGCTCCATAGCCCGTGGTTTGTGGATCGCCTGAGCAAATAATTTGATATTTGCATTGAAATGATTTGACGGCTTTTTGTGTGAGATTTCCAAAGTATCCGGTAATTTTCCCTTCAGGATAAACTGTTATATCTTTAGCAAGAATTTGCTGAAGAGTGGTTACTTCTGAATTGGTTAAGCCGAGATAAAGATATTTAGTTATAGCCAGAGCTGGGGTTGCTGGGCAGGTTGTGCCGGTTGTACTAAAAACTTGGTTTAGCTTTGCTCGAGTAGAAGGGCCAGCCAAACCATAACCACTTGTATTGGGTGCACCCGAGCACACGATATTATACTTACACTGAAATTTTTGAACTGCTTTAATAGTCAAATTACCGTAATATCCGGTTACCATTGCCTCGGGATAAATTATTTTATCTTGGCTGAGCATCTGTTGAAGCAATTTAATTTCTTCTGATGTTCGGCCAATTCCAAAAGGCCCTTTTAGCGTCCCAAGCGCCACACAAGACGAAGAGGATGGTGTTGATGTTTGGGTTATTGGCGTGGTAGGAGGAATTACGGAAGTTGAAGTTGGAGCTGGCGCAGGGATAACACATTGACCGCAATCAGATGAACAAGTAGAACAAGTTTCTGAGCCGTTGCAGGCACCATCTCCGCAATATGGCGCGCTTGGCGGTTGACTAGTTGGGCCATAAGCACCATTGGTCACGCCAGTGAGTATATCTACGCCTACAGAAGCAATATTAGAATCTGAGGTTCTACCGCTAACATAGTCAAAAGAAACAGTTGTGTTTACGGCTTGAAGAATTTTAAAATGAATCGTGGCTAAAATTTGAGCGCCGCTGCTTTTGAAGGTGCTTCCACCAGCGGTAATTTGGGAAAAAGTAATTTTACCAGTTGTTTTATCAACGTTATTAGCTTGGGTCAAGGGCATAAGGTTACCCGTAGTAATTTGGATTCCGGTTTGCGTGGCGTTATCGTCTTGAACCTCTAATTGACTGGGATTGTAATTAAGATAACGAATATCTACACCATCAATTGATTGCCCTTGTGTATCAAGTAGAATATTAACTGTAAAAATTTGGCCTACTGAATATGAGCCAGAGCTGGGCGAAAGAGAAAGAGTGGCGGCGTTAACAAATTTTGGCAATAAAATTATTATTCCTAAAAAAAATAAAGTTAAGAGGTATTTTTTCATAATTCTATTCTATTAATTTTCATCAGTTAATAGCCAGTTTTTATTTAGCCAGCTGAAGTCCAAAGAGTTGACTAGCCCATCAGCATTAATATCAGCCGGATAAACACTGGTAAACCAGTTGGTATTCATCACTGACCAGTCCAAAGAATTTATAATGCCATCGTCATTTAAATCACCTGCTTTTAAAGTAGGAAGAGAAATAGTGGTATTAGAGCTAACGCTGGTATTGGTTTTTTTAGCTTTAAGATAATATTGAGTGTCTGTTAAAATATCATAAGTGTCTTCTCGGACAGTATTGGAAACCGTCACGTCATCTTGAACGCTGGCTACCGAACTAAATTGAGACCTTTGTGTAAGAGTAGCAGAGTCTTTTAAGGTAAAAGTAAAATTCTTACCCGAGATACTGCTTAAACCTTCAAGATAGGGTTTAAATTTAGCGCTAGAAACAGCGGCTGGTAAATCCAAAAAACTTTCCACTGACCAACCATCAAAACTGCTGTCAAAGTTTATTTGCCACCACCAATAACCATCGCTGAAAGTAGGGCCGCCTACTACAGTTCCCATTACTCCTTGGGCTTGGCTGCCTAAAAGAGTGCCTGAGGTTGAAGGAGTTTGACGTACATTTACAGTGGCATTGACTTTAATTCTATCATTAGTAGAAAATTTATTTGAGGTTGGCGGCGAAGAAACAATGATAGTCGTCCTGTTTTCTGCCTGTAGGGTGCCTCTTTCCACAATAACTTTACCACTATAAGTGCCGGCATTAGGGTAATTACATAAATCAAAAGTAGTAAGAGTTGTCTGTGTTTGATTATCAAATTTAACATCATAAGGCGTGGTGATATTGGTGCCAGAATCAGAACGGTTACAATAAAAAGTGTAGTTGATATTTCCAGTTACATTACCGCTGACTACAGAAGTTAAATCAACGCCAACAAGCGGCGCTGTTCCCGAATTTGGATTAGACGACAAACTAACTAATAAAGTTAAAGATTGAGTAGTGGCAGAAACCACATTAGAAATATTAGAAATATTAGGAACTTCATCTGCTGTTTTTATGGCAAAATAATAGGTGGTGTTAGTTGATAAGCCGCTAATTGTCATAGATTGGTTTGTGCCGGCTACCTGAGGTAGTGGCTCTCCTGTAACTTGAGTGGCTGAAGACCAATTGGCTTCTGTAATACTATTAGTTGAATATCTTATGTCATAACTCGTAGCTGTGCCGCTACCGCCGTCATCTCCGGGCGCGGTCCAGGAAAGCGTGATTGAATTGGTGGTAATATTAGAAGCCGAAAGATTAATTACTGCTGCTGGAGCTGTCATATCTCCTAAATTATAACTGCCATTAGTAACCGAGGTTAAAACATCTGAGCCAGCGCTAGCCACGTTGGTATCAGAGGTGCTGCCCGGAGTAAAAGAGAAATTAACAGAAGAGCCAGTAAAATTATTTAGCGCCTTAAAACGAACACTCGCAAGTGTTTGATTGGCGTTATTTGTAAAAGTGGATCCGCCTGTTGCCACTTGAGAAAAAGAGATGTAGCCGTTTGTTGTATCAACGCTATTTATTACGGTGTTGGCGAGCAAACTGCCAGGTGTAATTTGAACTCCGGCCAAACTTCCATTGTCGTCTTGAACCTCTAATTGACTGGGATTGTAATTAAGATAACGTATGTCTACGCCGTCAATTGCCTGGTTTTGGGTGTTAAGAAGAATATTAACTGTAAAAATTTGGCCCACTGAGTATGAGCCGGAGCTGGGTAGTAACGAGAGGGTGGCGGCGGTCGCTGTTTTTGCCAAAAATAATGTTAATGTTATTGCTAAGGTTAGAATAAATATTTTTTTTGCCAAATAATTCATATTAAATTTTTTTAAGAGATTTTAAAATTCCTCTTAATAAAATAAACAGGGCGACGATAACTATTAAGATAATAAATATTATTAGTATCATAGTTGTGTCGCTGCGGTTAGTTTCTGTTGTGGGAAGCGAACCATAAACAGCGTTTGTTGCGGATGTAAGAATATCTATGCCTTTTGAAGCAATATTGGAATCGCGGGTGTCTTCTGGTTTAAAATCAAAAGAAACCGTCGTATTTTCGGCCTTGAGAACCTTAAAATGAATAGTGGCTAAAATTTGAGCGCCGTCACTTTTAAAGGTATTACCCCCAGCTGTAATTTGAGAAAAAGTGATTTTACCAGTTGTGTTATCAACACTATTAGTTTGAGTTAAGGGTATAAGACTACCTGCAGTGATTTGGATTCCTGGCTGAATATCGTTATCGTCTTGAACCTCTAATTGATTGGGATTGTAGTTAAGATAATAAATATCTACGCCGTCAATTGATTGTCCCTCCGTATCAAGGAGGACATTAACTGTAAAAACTTGGTCCGTTGGGTATGAGCCTGAATTCGGCGAAAGAGAAAGGGTAGCGGCCACTGCTGTTTTTATTAAAAACAACATTAATAATAAAGTTGTTATAAATAGTGTTTTTTTCATAGTGTTTTTATCATTTAATTTTATTTAAATGGCGTCGGTCTGACCCCAATTTTTATTCATCCAACTAAAATCAAGAGAATTGACTATGCCATCTCTATTAAGATCAGCCACAATGTTGGTTGTGAACCAGTTACCATTCATCGAGGACCAGTCAAGAGAATTAATAATTCCATTATCATCTAGATCTCCTGATTTTAATGTCGGTAAAGTTATAGTAGCGCCCGAAGACAGAGATATATTGGCTGTCTTGCCTTTTAGATGCTGGCCTGTGTCACTATAAATATCGTAATTACCCGGCATAACATTAGTGATGTTAGTAGGTAACGGTATTTGGTTTTGGGCGTTGGCAGCGCCTGTAAATTGAGCTATCTGGCTTCCAGCTTGAAATATGGTAATGACAAATTGTTTGCCTGCGATGCCAAGATTAATAATGGATTCAGAGTGGGGAATAAAATTGACATTAGTAATAGCCGCCGGGGTATACTTTTCTAAGTAATTTTCTACTGACCAGCCATCAGGAGCGATATTGTAATCGATTTGCCACCACCAATATCCGTCGCTATATGTTGGTCCGCCAATTACGCTACCCTGAGCATTTGTGGTTTGTGAACCAAGGAGGATTCCCGAGGCAGAAGCTGTAGCCCTAATACTTAAAGGTCCGGAACTAACATAAACTGTGTTTCCTATTTGGAACTTCGTTGATTGAGATTGACTGACGGTGATTGTTGTTCTAGCCTCTGCTTGCGCCCCCCCTCTTTCTGTTATTACCTTAGCGGTATAAGTTCCTGAATTTGTATAATTACAGATATCAGTAGCTGTTTTTGAAGTAACTGACTGGTTATCATATTTAGCGTCGTAAGGAGTGGTGATATTTATTCCACTGTCACTTCTATTACAATAAAAGGTGTAATTAATATTGCCCGTGGCGTTGCCCCCAACAATTGCCGTAAGGTCAACTCCGTTTAAAGGCGAAGCGCCCGAAGACGGCGTGGCAGTTAAAGAAGCAGTCAGCGTGATTGCCGCAACAGCCTTGTTAACTTCAGCTGAACAGGTACTTTCGTTATTGGAAGTGTCGTACGCAGTGACTGAAAAATAATAAGTAGAGCCATCGGTTAAATTATTAAAAGTATAGGTTGTCACATTGCCGACATCAATAACATTTGGGTAGTTGCCAGTCGGGCAAGCGCCGCTGCGAGGAGAGGTGCCATAATAAATTTTATAGCCAGACAGATCAGATTCAGTATTGGCGTTCCAAGAAATAGTGGCTGAACCAGCTAAAGCGTTTTGTGTTAAGGATATTGTGAAGATTAAAAATACAAAAATTAACGCTAAGAAGTTTTTATTCATACTATAATAATCTTAACACTTTTTATGAAAAGAAAAAACTAGTTATCCACAACCAGAGATTATTTTATGGCTTTGTTGGTTTCTTCTGAAAAGCAACTCTCGTTATTAGAAGAATCATAGCTGGTTATAGAAAAATAATAAGTTTTACTATTTTCAAGATTTTTAATTGTGTAAGTCGGTTTGTCTGGCGTATCTGTTTTTCCGACATCAATCTTATTTGGGTATCCAGCTGGCGGACAATTAGCGGTTCGCGGAGAGGTGCCGTAATAAATTTTATAACCAGCTAAATCTGATTCTGTGTTGGCGCTCCAAGATAAATTCGCTGTGCCTGTGTTTTGAGAAATTTTAGTTGGAGCTTTTATAAAAAATCCGATTGCCAATACAACCAGCGCTAATATTATTAAAAGCGGCAACATTCTTGTTTGAAATTTTGTTTGGTTTTCCATATATACAATATACTATACCATAACATTAGAAATAAATTCTGGCGGGCACGGAGGGATTCGAACCCGTTAGTGGGTGTGGAAGGGATCGAACCTTCGACTTCTGACTTATAAGGTCAGCGTTCTACCACTGAACTACACACCCTTATAATTCCATGGAAATATTTTATCTGTAATTACTTTTTCTAAAATATCTTTTCTTTTGTAATTTTTCAGCCGATATTCAGACTGTTTTGCCTCTGTTGGGTTGCTGCAGCGGATAAAACATTTTATTTCTAAGGGTCTAAGATTCCTTGTGGCTCTAACTAATCCCTTGTTATGTTGTGCTAGCCGTCTTTCTATATTATCGGTGCTGCCGATATAATAATAACCATTTTTGGTACTTTGGATAATATATACTCCGGCTGTCTTCATTTTAACTAACCGACGCTCTACTCCGACCCTTGTCGGAGTCCGACAGGGGTCGGACCACTGAGCTATGGACGCGATTTAAGCGCTCATTGGTTTTAATCTAAAGCTTTTTATCAAATTTTCAAACTCTTCTCGCTCTAATGTTTCTTTTTCAATTAATTTTTTAGCAATGGCTTGTAAAACCTTTTTTCGCGCCACAATAATTTTTTGAGCGGTGGCTAGAGCTTTGTCAATAAAATTTTTCACTTCTTTATCAATTTCTCCCGCAATTTTTTCCGAATAGTTTTTTTCCGTGGCGATTTCCCGACCCAAAAATACTAATTCTTCGGTTTTGCCGTAAGTGATCGGTCCGAGCTTTTCCGACATTCCGAATTTAGTGACTAATTTCCTCGCCAATTCAGAAGCCATTTGCAAGTCGTTCGAGGCGCCAGTGGAAATATCATTAAAGGTTTTTTGTTCCGAAGCATAACCCCCAAGTAAAACCGCGAGTTCAGTCATAAATTGCGACTTGGTGCGAAGATATGTGTCTTCTATTGGTAATTTTAAAGTGTAGCCGCCGGCCCTACCGCGGGAAATAATGGAAACTTTATGAACCGGGTCGGCATTTTTGAAGCTCGTCGCTACCAATGCATGGCCTGCTTCGTGATAAGCCGTGATTTCTTTTTCTTTGGTTGACAAAACTCGGCTGCGGCGTTCTGGCCCAAGCAAAACTTTTTCAATTGAAGTAAAAATATCTGGTTGAGAAATTTCTTTTTGATTTTTCCGAGCCGCCAAAATAGCAGCTTCGTTCATTAAATTAGCCAAATCCGCGCCGGAGAATCCAGGCGTTCGTTCAGCCGCTCTTCGCGAATTTATATCCTTGGCCAAAATTTTTCCGCGGCTGTGAATTTGTAAAATCGCTTCGCGGTCATTGATGTCTGGCAAATCCAGAATAATTCGGCGGTCAAAACGACCTGGTCTTAAAAGCGCTGGGTCTAAAATATCCGGTCGGTTAGTAGCGGCAATTACAATCGTCTGAGTTTCCCTATCAAAACCGTCCATTTCTACCAAAATTTGATTTAGGGTCTGTTCTCTTTCATCATGGCCGCCGCCTAATCCTGCGCCTCTTTCTCTGCCTACCGCGTCAATTTCATCAATAAACAAAATGCTTGGCGCAGCTCTTTTGGCGGTGGCAAAGGCGTCTCTGGTGCGCGCCGCGCCCACGCCGACAAACATCTCCACGAATTCTGAAGCTGAAATATGGAAGAATGGTACATTGGCTTCGCCTGCGACTGCGCGAGCCAAGAGCGTTTTCCCCGTTCCCGGACTCCCAAGTAATAAAACTCCTCTTGGAATTCTCGCGCCGATTTCTAAATATTTTTTTGGATTTTTAAGAAAATCGACTATCTCAAGTAATTCTTCTTTGGCTTCTTTTAGACCTGCTACGTCTTTAAAACTAATTTGGTCTTTAAATTGGCCGAAAAGTTTGACGTTGGCTCTGCCAAAAGTAAATGCCTGGCTCATGCCAGTTTTTGCTTGGCGAAACATTAGCCAAAAAAGTATGCCGATAATGACCAGGGGTAAAAGCGTAGGGATAAGAATACTTAACCAATATTGCCAGCCAGATTGATTCTGAATTTCTAAATTGACTTTTTGTAGGGCTGTCTGGTCAACGCCGTAATTTTTTAATGTCTCCGATAAGCCAGCTTCAGTTTCTTTGGTAGAAACCGCTTGCGAGCTGTCTTTTAATTGAATTATTAAGTCATTGCCATTGACAGTAATTTTTGAAACTTGATCCGCGTTTATCTTAAAAACTAACTGATCAATAGTTAAAACCGCTGGCTGTTTTTGTCCGGTATAAAAAAGCGAAAAAATAAACGCTATAAGCAGGAGCGTGATAATTGCCCAAAAAATATTTTTAGAAAGAGTACGCATAGATTTATCTTATCAAAATATTAGATAATAATTGATAAAATGTCAATTTTCCAAATCTACGCTTTTTTAAGAGTAATTCTTCTTTCCTCTGGTTTTATTGATTCAACTATAAATTTAGATTCTTTTCCGATTTCTAATTCTTTTTTCATTTCATCTAAACCGCCGAATTCCGTCACATGAATCATGCCTTGAAGCCCGTGTTCTAAATTAATATAAGAGCCAAAGGGATTAAGTTTGTAAACCGTGCCCGAAACTTCTTGGGATTCTTTGAGGTTTTCGTTGATGTTATCCCACGGGTCTGGTTTTAACGCTTTAAGCGAAAGGAAAACCCGACCGTCTTTAATTTCAATAATTTTTGCCTTGAGCGATTCGTTAAGCCCTGTTATTTCTTTTGGGTGATCAATTAATCGGTGTTCAATTTCAAAAATATGAATTAATCCTTCAATTGCCGGATTATCAATAAAGCGAATAAATATGCCGAAATCAGCGATGCCGGAAACCAAAGCGTCAACTACATCTCCGACTTTGTATTGTTCAAGAAGCTCTTTGGCGTTTTGCTCGGTCGCTCCGCGTTCAGAAATAATTAATTTATTGGTGCGCGGATTGACGTCAAGAATTTTAACTTTCAATTCTTGGCCGACAAATTTACGAAGTTCATTTAAGATTTTATTTCTATCATTATCATCTATCCGCGGATAATGTTCGTTGGCTAATTGCGAAACCGGCAAAAACGCTTTGACCTCATTAATACTAGCCACTAATCCTCCGCTGTTGGCGCCTATAATTTTGACTGATATGGCTTCTTCTTTTTCTTTGATTTCTTTTAGCTGCTGCCAATTTTTTTGCTGATAAGCGCCAGCTAAAGATAGTTCAATAAATCCATCGTCGTTTTCCATATTTATTATTTTAGCTGGCACCACATCGTTGGTTTTTAACTCTTTCAAAATATTTCTGGCGTTTATCAGTTCAATGCCGTAAATAACGCCGGTGCCGAATTTATCTAAATTAAAATAAGCGGTCCGCGGCGTTCTTTTTAAAAATTTAACTTCAACCAAATCGCCTTCTCTAAGAAAAGAAATCAAATCCGGCTCAGTTTTGATTAATTGGCTAAGCGGCGAATTAGTTTTTTTGGTAGTCATTAAAGGCATGAAGATCAGTTTATAGATTTTAATTTATCTGTCAACCCCGTTAGAAGTCTTGAAATAGAAAAAATTTAATAAATTTTTTCTATTTCAATGTTTTACCAAGATTTATCTCTGGCAATGTCTCTATTATATTTTGTATCAGCATCGTTTTGCCAGACTTCTAACGGGGTCAATGATTAGCAGCTAATATTGACTTATAAATGGAAACAAACTATTATTATTAAAATGTTTACTTCACGCAAAAAACAAAAAATCATTACTGAGCATAAAGTCCACGAAAAAGACACTGGTTCAAGCGAAATCCAAATCGCTCTTTTGAGCAAAAGAATTGATGAGTTGGTTGACCATTTAAAACACCACTCCAAAGATCATCATTCTCGTCGGGGCCTTTTGGGAATGGTTTCAAAACGAAGAAAGTTTTTGGATTATTTAAAGAAAACTAATACTAAAAGTTATTCTGCTATGGTGAAAAAAATGGAACTAAAAAAGTAATATGATTCATAAATCTCAGCGCATCGGCATTTTCATAGATATTCAAAATCTTTATCATTCAGCTAAACATCTTTATTCGGCAAGGGTAAATTATCGAGAACTCTTAAGGGAATTATCCGCCGGTAGGCCATTGATTAGGGCAATCGGTTATGTGGTAAAAAGTGAAACCGTTTTAGGAGAAGCGGCTTTTTTTGAAGCGTTAACTAAAAGCGGCATTGAACTGCGAAGCAAAGACCTCCAAATATTCCCCGGTGGCATGAAAAAAGCCGATTGGGATGTAGGTATGGCGGTTGACGCAATCAGAATGGCAAATTTTTTGGATGTGGTGATTTTAGTTACTGGCGACGGCGATTTTCTGCCCTTAGTTGATTATTTGAAATGGGGCTTGGGCCGAGAAGTTGAAGTGGCGGCTTTTGGCAGAAGCGCCTCATCTAAATTAAAAGAAGCCGCTGATTTATTTATTGATTTAGAAAATATTCCGAGAGTGATACTTAAAAAATAATTTCATGGATTTACAAAGACAACAATTTACTACAGAAATTAATGGCAAAAAATTGACACTCGAAGTTTCTCAGTTGGCTGGCCAAGCCAATGCTGCGGTTTTAGGCACTTATGGCGAAACCTCGGTTTTGGTAACTGTGGTAATGGGCAAAGATGATAAGCCGACTGATTATTTTCCTTTGACCATAGATTACGAAGAGCGTTTTTACGCGGCTGGCAAAATTATCGGCAGCCGTTTTATCCGTCGAGAAGGCCGGCCATCAGAAAACGCTGTTTTGTCCGGCCGAATGATCGATAGAACATTAAGACCATTATTTAACCAAAATATTCGCCGCGATGTCCAAATTGTCATTACTGTTTTGTCTTATGACGAAGAAAACGACCCAGATTTTATTTCTTTAATTTCCGCTTCAACCGCGATTTTAATTTCTGAAGTGCCATGGGATGGCCCAGTGGCTGGTCTACGGTTGGCGAAAATAAAAAATGGCGAGCTGGTAATAAATCCAACAAATTCAACTTTGGCTGGAAACCAAATTTCTTTCGAAACTTTTGTTAGCGGCCCGGAAAATAAAATCAATATGGTGGAATTGTCTGGAGATGATGCGAGCGAAGAAGAAGTGCTATCTGCCTTTGAAAAAGCGCAAATTGAAATTAATAAACTGGTTGGTTTTCAGAAGGAAATTCAGAAAAAAATTGGTAGACAAAAAGTAGAGATTACGGGAAAAGAAATTAGCCCAGATATTAAAAATAAAGTTATTGATTTTTTGAAAGATAAATTAGGAACCGCGATGTATATGGAAAATAAAGGCGAACGGAATGAGTATATGGAATCGCTCAAAAAAAATCTTTTTGAATACCTAACACAGGAAGGCATCACTGATTTTTCTGGTGTAGAAAATTTGTTTGAAGAAGAAATAAATTCATTATTCACAAAAAATATTCTGGAATCCGAAAAAAGACCTGACGGAAGGCATCTTGATGAAATAAGGCCGCTTTACGGAGAGGTGGGGTTATTTAGTCGGCTTCACGGCTCAGCGCTTTTTATGCGGGGTTCAACACAAGCGCTCGCCGCAACAACGCTGGGCGCTCCTGGCGCGGCGCAAATATATGAAACAATGGAAAGCGCGGGTAAGCGTAGGTTTATGCTTCATTATAATTTCCCGCCTTATTCGGTCGGTGAAATTGGAAGATTAGGCGCTCCCGGACGACGCGAGATAGGCCACGGCGCTTTAGCGGAAAAAGCAATAAAATCAATTCTTCCTTCTGAAGAAGAATTTCCTTATACCATCAGAATTGTTTCAGAAATTTTGTCTTCAAACGGCTCTTCTTCAATGGCAACGGTTTGTGCTTCAATAATGTCTTTAATGGACGCCGGGGTGCCAATTAAAAAACCAGTGGCGGGCATTTCAATGGGCATTGCTTTGGACGAAAAAAATCCTGAGGGAAAATATAAAATATTTACCGATATTCAGGGCTTAGAAGATCATTATGGCGGTACGGATTTTAAAGTGGCTGGCACAATTGACGGCATCACCGCTATTCAAGCGGATGTAAAAGTTAAAGGTTTAACGATTGAGATAATAAAAGAGATTTTACCCAAGGCGAAAAAAGCCCATTTGGAGATTTTAGATTTTATAAAAAGCGTGATTGATAAGCCACGTGCTGAACTTTCTCAATACGCGCCCATAATAATGATGGTAAATATCAAGTCAGAACAAATCGGAGAAGTTATCGGTCCTGGCGGGAAGATGATTAATAAAATAATTAAAGACACTGGTGTTGAATCTATTGATATTGAAGAGGACGGCAGGGTCTTTGTGACAGGTGTTGGCAAAGAAAAAGTAATGTTGGCAGTTAATCAGATTAAAGGGATGACACGCGAATTTCAAATTGGCGAAATTATTATCGGCAAGGTAATTAAAATTTTGGAATTCGGCGCCATTGTTGATTTAGGCGGCGGCAAGGACGGGATGATTCATATTTCCGAATTAAAAGACGGGTTTGTGGAAAAAGTTGAGGATGTTTTACGGCTGGGAGATATGGCGAAAGTTAAAATAGTCAAAGTGGAGAATGGAAGAGTTGGATTGTCGCTTAAAGCGGCAAAGTAAGGAAAATTTTCTTTTCCCGCATAAAATCTTTTCTCGCTCATACGCTCCGAGCGTCAAAATTACAGCCCGCTCATAACGAAAATTTGCCACCCTGTTCGCCTTCCCCAGTCACTCAACTAGTTGAGTGACTGGGTTCGCTCGGGGTCGCCCGGCAAATTTTCTATTCGCTCGCGAATTTTAAAGACACTCTCCGCGATATTCGCTGCGAAAAGATTTCCTGCTCATAGTTGATTGACAAAAAAGAAAATTTTCCTTATTAATTAACAAGGCAAATTAAAAATTGAAAGGGGGTGAGTTGATGAAAGTCGGGGAAGAAATTTTGATAAAGGCAAAGGTTATTGGATTTTGTAGTCCTATGTACGATCCAACAAAGCACCGTGCGATAACCACAGCAGCCATGGTCTACATTGAAAAAGTTTTCGGTACAGAATTTTCTAACCGAGGCAACGGAGTGACGTTTTGGGCCGACCCAGAAAACTTTGTGCTCATCGCGGAGAAAAAGTGAGTTCGTGTTTAAATTGGCCTACCATTAAAGGATAGGCCAATTATTATTTTAGAAGAAGTTTACTTAATCTTGATTTCAGCCGAGCCGCTTTATTTTTTTTAATAAGATTTATTTTTGCCGCCTTATCCAGCTTTTTATAAACCTGAGAAATTAATTCTTTGGCTTTGTCTTTTTCTTTAGCGCTAATTAATTTTTTATATTGTTTAATAACCGCTTTTAATTCGGATTTTCTTTTAATATTCATTTTCCGGCGCCGGATATTCTGACGCCTGGCTTTTTTCGCGGATTTTGTTATTGGCATATTATGAGTTAATTTTTAATTAGTTTATTGGATAGTAAATCTTTTGTCAAATTATTGAAAAAGATGCTTGGTTGAAGTAAGATACATTTATGATTTCTTTTTTGGAAGGAAAAGTTGAGTTTAAAACCCAGAAATATGTTGTTTTAAATGTCAATGGCATTGGTTTTAAGATTTCAATTTCTTCAAGAACTAGCCGTAATTTGCCGAAAATCGGCGCTAAAATAAAGTTATTTTGCGCCACCATATTGACCCGCGAAAATATTGAATTATACGGATTTTTGAACCAGCAAGAGCTGGAGATTTTTGAATTGTTAAATTCTATTAGCGGCATCGGTCCAAAAGCCGGTTTGAAAATTTTAAATGAAATGCGACCAGAATCGTTTTTGGCAGCCATTAGCCGCGGCAAAGCCGAGCTTTTGACAAGAGCCGCTGGCGTAGGCAGTAAAAAAGCCAACAGAATAATTTTGGAACTTAAAGACAAAATCAAAAAACAAGAAAATGAGTTTGAAATTGGACAAATGGAATTTGACTTTGATTTGGAAGAAATTTTGAAATCTCTTGGTTACAGACGAAATCAGGTCCGTGAGACAATTAGAAGAATTCCTCAGAAATCTAAAACCCTTCAGGAAAAAATAAAATTCGCTTTAAAAATTTTAAGCGGAAAATAAAATGGAAGAGCATAACAACAAAAAAGCGCAAATTATTATTTATAAAGGCAAAAAGGGGCCTGAAATTGAGGTTAGAATTAAAAAAGAGACTGTCTGGTTAAATCAAGCGCAGATTAGTAGGCTTTTTGACACTGAACGTAGCGTCATAACTAAACACCTTAAAAACATTTTTAATTCAGGGGAGCTGAAGGAAAAAAGCAATGTGCAAAAAATGCACATTCCTTTTTCAGATAAGCCCGCTAATTTTTATAATCTTGATGCGATAATTTCAATCGGTTATCGCGTAAATTCTAAAAGAGCCACCCAGTTCCGCATCTGGGCCACAAAAACCCTAAAAAATCATCTTTTGAAGGGTTATACAATTAACGAAAGTCGGTTATTAAAACAAGCAGAACATTTAAGAGAACTGCAAAGTGCCATTTCTTTTTTACAGGAAAAATCTGGACACGGGTTGCTTGAAAACCAAGGCCAGGAAATTTTAAAATTGCTGGCAAATTATTCCAAGTCGTTATCTTTACTCGAACAATATGATAAAAGAAGGCTTAAAGTTCCTACAGGCAAAAAAGCTAAATTGATTTTAACATATGAACAGGCAAAAAATATTATATGCAGTTTAAAAAATGAACTTTTAGCGAAAAGAGAAGCGAGCGAATTCTTTGGCGCGGAAACCGATAAAAAATTAGAGGGCATAATAAAAAATTTATATCAGACCTTTGGCGGAAAAGAACTTTATAAAACCATTGAAGAAAAAGCAGCGCATCTTTTATATCTCATAATAAAAGACCATCCTTTTGTTGATGGCAACAAACGCATCGCCTCATTTTTATTTGTTTATTATTTGGATAAGAATGTTTATCTTCACAAAGACAGCGGCGAAAGAAAAATCAACGATAATGCCCTAGTGGTTTTAGCGCTCTTAATCGCCGCCAGCAATCCGAAAGAAAAAGACGCGATGACAAGAATAATTATGAATTTATTAAAATAATTTGAAAATTTTTGAGTAAAGTCGACCCTAAGACATTATATAATTATTCTGATATTCTCAAGAATATTAGAATAGGTGAAATTCATTAAAAGTTAAAAAACATGCCTGAAAAATTTGATTTTTCTAAAATTTCCGCCGAAGGCGGATCCGCCTCTGGCGGAGAAGACCAAAAAGATTTTGAATCTTTGCCGCAGGAGGAAAAGGACAAAATTGTCGGCGAGGCGCAGGAAGAAGCTACACAACAACAGGAGAGGATTGAAAGCGACAAGGAGAAGGATTATTCTGTAGCAGAAAGATTGGTTGAAGAAGAAAAAAAGCAAGAATCACAAGAGATAGCTTTAGAAAAATTAGAAATATTGATGAAAGATGATTTTTATGATTTTGGAATTAGATTTGCAAATAAAGGTGAATACGAAAATATTATGAAGGGGGATAGCTATCGTAGTAGAGAAGTATATGTCCCTAAAATAGAGCATGAGCTGAAAGGGCAAGAACAGGTAAATTTCAAAGAATATTTGCAAAAAGCATTAGACAAGAAGACGCTTACAGGATGGGTAAGGCGAGGATGGCTTAATGCAATAAAAAAGCAAACAAACTGGGATCATTCATTTAATGACCTGCTGTCATACGATTATCTACTTGAACAATTAAAAGAAGCTCATAAAGAAGCTAAGATTTTGATGAAAGAACAGGAAGATGAAAATTTGCGTCTGAAAGCAATGGAAAAATTTAGAGAAGAAATAATTCATGGTTCAAGAGAGCGGATAGAATTTGGAATGGCTAAAGTAGAAAACCCAACTGCCATTATAGACAAAATTAACTTAGCGGAAGAGTTCGAGGGCAGGCTGAAAGGAGCTACAACTAATCAAGAAATATTTGATAAGCTAAAATTAATAACCGAAAATTATACGCAGCAGGAAGACGATTATGGTTTTAAAAGAGAAAGGGCAGAGGCAGAAATACGTAATCTCTTAAAAAACAAACTGAAAAGTGAAATCTTACACGAAGTAGATCCTCTGATTGATGGATATTTAAGATATTCGAAAGCGATCAGAGAAATTGGCAGCAAACATCTTGGTGTAATCCAGAAATTTTTAGACGATCCATCATTTTTGGAAGATAAAGCAAATTTGAGACTTCTTATGGAAGCGCTTAGTTATAAACCAGGTCGTACTGGCGGAATTAGAGAGAGAAGAAGTTATCATTTAGCGTTAATAATGGATATGAAAAATATTAGCAAGGATACTAGCTGGGGACACGAAGAATGGCGACCCTTGCAAGAAGAAAATCAGCTTTTAGGAGTAATTTCGATAATGCCAAATAAGGAATTGATTAAGGAAGTAATTGAAAAATCTTCAAGCGGCGGGAAAATTGCTCACCCAGTTTTTGATTTTTTGGGACACGTAAGATGGCCAAAAGAAATAGAAAATGAAAAATCTACTTAAAAAATTTATTCCCGATCTTCTTTTGAGCTGGTACCATTTCTTTTAACTTATTTGGGCGCTCTAACCCATTAGAGCGCTCTATCCAAATAGAGCGGTTTATGAGGTAAGCGGGGAATAAATTCATGGAGGAAAAATTCGGGGGAAAAATTCAAAATTTATGGAACAAGTTCTAAGAATAATCAAAAAAATAATTCCTCAGCCGATTTTTGATTTTTTTCAGCCAGCTTATCATTTACTTTTAGGTTATTTAGGCGCGTTGATTTATGGATTTCCTTCTGAAAAATTAATTGTCATTGGCGTTACCGGCACCAAGGGTAAGACCACAACCTGTAATTTAATCGCGCAAATTTTAAATTTTAGCGGTTTAAAAACCGGAATGGCGACAACTGTTAATTTCAGAATCGGCAATGAGGAATGGATAAATACCAGCAAACAGACAATGCTCGGCAGGTTCCAGCTCCAGAAATTAATTTCAGAAATGGTAAAAAATGGCTGCAAATACGCAGTGATTGAGACATCTTCAGAAGGAATTTTACAATATCGGCACCGGTTTATTGATTATGATATCGCGGTTTTTACAAATTTGTCTCCAGAGCATATTGAGCGGCATGGTTCTTTTGAGAATTATCGGATTGCTAAAATAAAATTATTTGAGCAAGTGGCAAAAAAACTGAACGGCGTGGGAATATATAATTTAGATGATGAAAATGTTGGTTGTTTTTTAAAACCAAAAATCGCTAAACAATATGTTTACACTTTAAAGCTCAAAAAAGAAATAGGACAAATTAAAAACCTATACAGAATTTCTGATGTTAAATCAACGGCTTCTGGCAGCAGCTTTTCAGTTTCGGGGACATCCGATGTCCCAAATATTGACGCTAAAAAATTTAGGACATCGGATGTCCAAAAATTAAAACTCGAAATGCCCTTAATTGGCGAATTTAATGTTTATAACGCTGGAGCGGCGATTTGTGTGGCTTTATCGCAAAAAGTTTATCCCTCAAAAATAAAAAGAGCGCTTTTGAAAGCCAAAGCACCGGCTGGCAGGTTTGAATTAGTAAATAAAGGCCAGAATTTTAATGTAATTATTGATTACGCGCACGAGCCGGCCAGTTTAGAAACGATTTATAAAACCATAATAAACTCAAAACTTAAAACTAAAAACTCAAAGCTGATTTGTTTATTGGGTTCGCAAGGCGGCGGTCGGGATAAATGGAAAAGACCAGAGATGGGTAAAATCAGCGCTCAATATTGCGACAAAATTATTTTAACGAACGAAGATTCCTATGACGAGCCGCCGCTGGAAATTCTAAATCAAATCGAAGAGGGTATCCGCATAAATCAGCAAAATCAGCATAAATCAGCGGTTTATAAAATTATTGACCGCCGCGAAGCCATTCAAAAAGCGCTTTCACTCGCCAAAAAAGATGATGCGGTAATTTTAACCGGCAAAGCTGGCGAGGTTTGGATGTGTGTGGAAGGTGGGAAAAAGATCGTGTGGAACGAACGGAAAATAATTGAAGAAGAAATTGATAAACTCAAAATTTGACATTTTATTTTTAAAATGTTAATGTCTTAAATATCAGCACATTAATTTTTTAAAAGGAGGGTGGAAATGAAAACGTGGCAGGGTATTTTTATTTTTGTTTCAGCAGTGACAGTTATTTTTTTTGCTTCCAGGGGTTATTCCAATTTGGCTCTGGCAGTGATCTATTTGGTGATTTTGCTTACAGGCGGCGCGGTGTTTTTAATTGCGTCGTGGCTGGAAAGAGCCGAGGTGCCATGGCGACTGAAATTGGTGTTGTTCTGTCCCTTATGTAGGGACTGTTTGCCCCTTATTCCAGAAAATCATGCCCCAGTTTATGAGGGGGGAGAAATAGTTAAAGACGATTATTCTGCCTTTCTTGAGAAGCACCGAGGCCACTCGTTCCACTATCTTTCAATAATATTGGGACCTTGGCAAAGAAAGGGGAAATCTGCCTCTGACCCCATCAAAAATGAGCTTTTTTTGGCCAAAGGCCGAGGAGGGCTGTTCTTGCTAAGCAGATCAAGAATAGATGTCCATGAGTCATTGGCATATCGGGCATTTCCTCTTTGGCACCCCAAGGCATTCGTCTGTTGGTTCGGGTGGGCTTTTGGACTGCCGGATAGCAAGCAGATTTAATTTGTTTATACGCAACGCAGGGTAACTTCGGTTGCCCTGTTTTATTTTTTTAATGACAAAATTTTGTATAATTAAGATACGGCATGCAAAACAAATTTTTAAAAAACAAAACCAAGCCAATAAGTATTAAAAAACAATTAACTTCTGATTTAGTTGAGAATTTGTCTTTTAGCGGTTTTCAGGCGAGAAAATTAGGCGAGGCCGCAAAAATCTGGCAAGAAATGTTAAAAGAGAAAAAAACACTATTTGGCTGGGAATTTCTGGCGCCATTGTGCCGGCTGGCATGCGTAAAATTATTACATTCTTGATTAAAAACCGAATGGTTGACGCGGTGGCTTCCACTGGCGCGCAGATGTTCCACGAAATTTTTGAAACAATGGCTAAAAAACATTATCTGGGCCAGTCGTATGTTAATGATTGTGAGCTTTTTAAAGACGGCATAGTCAGGTTTCATGATATTTTTGCTGAAGAAAAAGATTTATTGGCTGGAGAATTTTTTATTAAAAAAATTGCCGATAAATATTTAGAAGAAAATAAGATTTATTCCTCGCGGGAAATTATTTGGCTTTTAGGTAGAGAACTTTTAAAAATTTCCAAAGACAAAGATTCAATTTTAATTAACGCTTATAAATATGGTGTGCCGATTTTTATTCCGGCTTTTGGCAATAGTTATATTGGTATTGCGATTTGGTATAGCGCCATGAAACATAAAAAAACTTTTATCGTTGATAGTATTAAGGATTTGTCTGAATCCGCTTATCTGACTTTGAATTCCAATAAAACTGGAGTAATATATCTGGGCGGCGGCGAACCGAAAAATTATATTCAGCAAACCGCGGAAATCACGCCGAATTTGGCTGACCCCGATTACATTAAAAGCGATAAACCGATTTTAGAAAAACAAGGTCTGCGCAAGTCGCATTCCTTTGCTATTCAAATTACAACTGACGCGTCGCAATTTGGCGGTTTGAGCGGCTGCACTTTTGAAGAAGCTCAATCATGGGGTAAGGTGAGCCGCGGCGCGAAAAAAGTTCAATGTTTTTGCGATATCACCATTGCTTTGCCGTTTATAGCCCAAGCCCTGCTTGAAAAATCTCTAAAAGACGCTAATAATAGAGCAAAACCAATTTTTGACTGGAGCAAAACGCCAGTTAGAATTATCTATAAATGAAAAATATTTATTTAGATTACGCCGCCACCACCTATATTGACCCGGCCGTGCTTCAAAAAATGAAGCCATATTTAACAACCGCGTTTGGCAATGCTTCTTCTTTATATTCGCTTGGCCGTGAGGCAAAAGCCGCGATTGAAAATAGCCGGGAAGATGTGGCAAAAATTTTAGGCGTGTCGCCACATGAAATTATTTTTACTGGTTCTGGCACTGAATCAGCTAATTTAACGATTTTTGGCATTGCTCACGCGTATAAAGACAAAGGTAACCATATTATTGTTTCTAAAATTGAGCACAAAGCGGTTTTAGAATCAGCCAAAAAATTGGAAAAACAGGGGTTTAAAATTACTTATTTAAATGTCGACTCTCAAGGAATTGTAAAACTTAATGAATTAAAAAAAGCCTTAACCAAAAAAACGATTTTGGTTTCAATAATGTACGCGAATAATGAAATCGGAACAATTCAGCCCATTAAGAAAATCTCTAAGATTATTAGAAATTTTAGAAAAGAAAATCCTTTGCCTGCTTTTCACTCTGATGCTTGCCAATCTGCCGGCGCTTTAAATTTAAAAATCAGTGGTTTAGGCGTTGACCTTTTAACTTTGAACGGCTCAAAAATTTATGGGCCAAAAGGAATAGGTTGTTTGTATGTTAATAAAAATTATAAAATTGAGCCATTGATTGTGGGTGGCAATCAAGAAATGGGACTGCGGGCTGGCACAGAAAATCCGGCTTTAATTGTCGGTTTTTCTGAAGCGTTAAAATTAGCCGAAAAATTAAAAACTAAAGAGAGCCAGCGCTTAAAAAAACTACGCGATTATTTTATTAAAAATATTTTGAAAATTATCCCCCGCAGCCGTCTAAATGGCCACCCGCAAAAGAGATTGCCGAATAATATTAACCTTTCGCTTCCGGGCGCTGAAGGTGAGGCATTAATTTTGCATTTAGACCAATACGGAATTTCCGCCTCAACTGGCTCAGCTTGCACTTCTTCTGACCTAACTCCTTCGCATGTTTTGCTTGCTTTGGGATTGAAGGAGGGCTTAGCCCATGATTCTTTGCGTTTAAGTTTAGGAAGAAAAACTACAAAAAAAGAATTGGATTATGTTTTAAAAATTCTGCCGAAAGTCGTAAGCGATTTAAGAAAGATGGCAGCTAAATATTAAAAATGAAAAACAAAAAACAAAAAATTAAAAAAGCGGACGTAGTTGACAGAAATACTGATAAGAAATGGCTTTACAGCGAAATCGTTAAGGACCATTTTTTAAACCCGCGCAATGTCCTGACTGATGAAATAAATTATAAGTTTGACGCCAAAGGCACGAGCGGAAACCCGATATGTGGCGATGTCATGACTGTTTGGCTAAAAATTGACCCAAAAACCGAAAGAATAAAAGAATGCAAGTGGCGGACTTACGGTTGCGCTTCAGCAATTGCTTCAACATCAATGATGTCAGAAGTGTTAACCGAGAAAGGCGGAATGACAATTGATAAAGCTTTGGAATTAACGCCGCAAGAAATTGTTAAAAGATTAGCCGGACTGCCGCCATTAAAATTTCATTGTTCTATCTTGGGCCTTGATGCGTTAAAACAAGCGATTAATGAATTTCGTTCTAAAAGGAAAAAATAAAGAGACCAAAGACGTTATTACTTTAAAATTTAAACCCGTTGAGGGTGAAATTTTTGATTTCAAACCCGGGCAATTTTCTTTGTTTTCGTTTTTAGATAATCGCGCTGAAAGAAAAATCAGGGCGTATACAATTTCCAGCTTGCCGAGCGAAAAGTTTTTAAGCATCACAGTCAAAAAAGCCGGTGTTTTTTCTTCGTGCCTGTATAATATGAAAATCGGCGAAAAAATTGAAATCGGTTCTAGCCACGGTAATTTTTACCCGAAAAAATCAATGAAAAATCTGGTTTTTTTGTCCGCCGGCATCGGCATCGCGCCTTTTTATAGCGTGATTAAAGATTTTTATGAGCAGAAATCGAATCAGAAAATTACCCTGTTTTACAGCAACAGAACTAAAAAAGAGATTGTTTTTTTTAAAGAATTAAATAAAATTGCGAAAAACTGGCCGAACCTAAAAATCATTTATCTTATTACAAGAGAAGAAATAAAAGACAAATGCATCAGCGAATGCTGCCGAATTGATATTGAAATTCTTAAAAAATATCTTAAGAATTTAAAAGAAAAGTATTATTTTATCTGCGGGCCGAGAGAGTTTGTCAGCGATAGATACCAAGAATTAAAAAACTGCGGTGTGATAGAAAAATTTATCAAAATCGAGTCCTTCTAAATTCACTTTTTTGTCTTAATAATTTGAACCGGGCAAACATCAATCGCTTCTTTGATGCAATCAGCTTTATCTACTTCTAATTCTTCAGAACCATCGCTGAGTCTTTTTGAGTTTTTTAGGTTCGCTAAACCGTCTTTTGAGTCAAGCTCAAAGTAGCTCGGGCAAACCGCCACGCATGAACCGCAGCTAATACATTTTGGCCGCTCATGAATAATTTTTAGCATTTTTTAATTTTAAACAAGGTTTTTATAAAAGACAAGCGGATAAAAAAAGACCCCTAAAAATGAGAATTGGGGTCTTGCGAGGACGACGGCGCGCGGCGATCTATCGCATGTTTAATCTCAAGTTGAGCCGGAGTCAATATCTTTGGCCCAACAAATGGATTTTCACCGCAGTTGCCACAGACATCTCCTCGATCTGGGTTGGGCGCCCCACAATGAAGGCAAATTATCCCTTCCGGTTGCCACTGTAAATTTTCCATTTGTGGTCTCCTCCTTTTGGCAATGGGAAAAATATTCCCGCCAGTGCAAGGGCCAAACCCATTACCGCCATCATGACTAGATGCCAAAATGGAGTGATTTCCTTCTTGATGATTATACTCTCGAAATCACTCTGGCCCACAGTCCCCAACATAACAACTACACCCGAAAGGATTAATATAATCTTTAAAACAATTACTGCTGTCTTCACCAAAATCACCTCCTTGTTTTTAATTTTCTGTTTATATATTAGCATACTTCTTACAATTTGTAAATAGTTGTGTTTTTGCCTTAAAATCTATACAATCAACCTATGAAATTAACTTTTTGCGGAGGCGCTAAAAGTGTCAGCGGCGCCAATTATTTATTAGAATCTGGTTCAACCAGAATTTTAATTGATTGCGGTTTGTATCAAGGCAGTAGTTTTGGCGAACGTCATAACTACGAATCGTTTCTTTATGACCCGAAAACCATTGAAGCGGTTTTAGTCACCCACAGCCACATTGACCATATTGGCCGCTTGCCTAAACTTTATAGAGATGGCTTCAGGGGTAAAATTTTTTCTACTGCGCCAACCAGAGATTTTAGTGAACAGCTTTTAATTGATTCTGAACATATTTTAAAAAAAGAAGCTGAAGAAAAAAAATTAACGCCTCTTTATAATTTAGAGGACATTAACGAAATGATGTCTCTATGGCAAACCGTTAATTATCATCAGAAATTAAAAATTGGCCCATTAACCGACGAATTGGAAGTTGAGTTTCATGACGCTGGCCACATTCTGGGCTCGGCTTTTATTAAGGTTAAGGAAAGCGGCCCGCCCTTTGGCGAGGCAGGCAAAAGTATTGTTTTTTCTGGCGACTTGGGCAATACGCCAGCTCCCTTGGTTAAAGATACGGAGATAATAAATAAGGCTGATTATGTTTTAATTGAATCGGCTTACGGCAATCGAATTCACGAAAATATTTTGGCCCGTAAAGATGTGCTTGAAGATGTTATTGAGGAAAGCGTAGAAGCCGGCGGAGTTTTAATGATTCCTGCTTTTGCGATGGAACGAACCCAAGAACTTTTGTTCGAGCTTAATGAATTAGTGGAAAATAACAGAATCCCCAAAGTGCCAATTTTTATTGATAGCCCATTAGCTATCAGGTTAACTTCGGTTTATAAGAAATATTCCCAAAACAAAAATTACTTTGACCAAGAAGCGATTAATTTGTTCCAAAAAGATGACGCGATTTTTAACTTCCCGGGCTTGAAAATGACATTAACAACTGAAGAATCAAAAGAAATTAATGATGTGAAGCCGCCAAAAGTGATTATTGCTGGCTCAGGAATGTCAGAAGGCGGGAGAATCCTGCATCATGAAATGCGCTATTTATCCGACTCGAAAAGCACGATTTTGTTTATTGGTTATCAGGTTAACGGCTCTTTGGGTAGGCGAATTTTAGATGGCGTTAAAAATGTAAAAATCTTCGGCGAGAAAGTTTCGGTTAGGTGTCGAGTTAAAGCCATTGGCGGCTACTCGGCTCACGCTGACCAAAAGCAAATTTTAGGTTGGTTGCGGCCAATGCGGTTAAGTTTAAAAAAAGTTTTTGTGGTTCAAGGCGAAGAAGAGGAGATGTTGCCCTTGGTTCAAAAAATCAAAGATGAGCTTGCGATTGAGGCATATATACCTTCATTGGGAGAAGAAATTGTGATATAATTAAAGCGACTCGAAAAATCCGAGTTTTGAATCGCATCTATGAATAGTAATCATCCTAAATATAAAATCTGTGTTTCTGGCGCCGCTGAAACTAGCCAATGCGGTGAGTCCGCTTTTCTTAAAGCAGAAGAATTAGGCAAAGAAATTATTCGCCAGGGAGCAGTTTTAGTAAATGGAGCGACCACTGGCTTTCCCTACTGGGCAGCTAAGGGCGCTAAATCTGCTAATGGCATTATAGTGGGAATATCTCCAGCTGAATCGGAAAAAGAGCATTTAGAAACATATCATCTGCCGATCGATTATCAAGATTTAATTATTTATACCGGCTTTGGTTATTCGGGCAGAAATTTACTACTGACGAGGGCAGCGGACGCGGTGATTGTAGGATGTGGCAGAATGGGGACGATTAATGAATTTACCATTGCCTTTGAAGATAGAAAGCCCATTGGCGTTTTAGAAGGCGAGTGGGAAACTGATGAATTTATTAAAACCCTGCTTGAAAAATCTCACCGCGCTGAAGAAATGAAAGGAAAAATAATTTTTTCCGATAACCCAAAAGAATTGGTGGCAAAATTAATTGAAATAATTAAAAAAGAAAAAGGTCGGAAGTAAAATACGCTATAAAATTTTATGGCAGAAGAAAAACCAATCGGCGAAATAACCCATTATTACGGCGGCATTGGCGTGGCGATTGTAAAATTTAATACCGCAATGGATGTTGGAAGCGAAGTCCATTTTAAAGGCACACATACTGATTTTGTTCAAACAATTGATTCAATGCAGTATGACCATAAAGATATCAAAAGCGCTAAGAAGGGTCAGGAAGTGGGAATTAAAGTAGAAGAAAAAGTCCACGAAGGAGACAAAATTTTTAAAGTTTAAACATAGTTTATAGTTTAGTAAAATGTTAGAAATTTTTGGCCAACTTGTTTTGGCAACAATTTTAGGTGCCTTAGTAGGATTAGAAAGACAACTTTCAAAAAAAGACGCTGGAATGCGCACTTTTGCTTTAGTTAGTTTGGGCTCAGCCCTTTTTACTATTATTTCGGTAATGGGTTGGGAAAAATTTTCCGGCCCCGCTTTTAATATCTCTCAAATTCCTTCTCAAATCGTGATTGGCGTTGGTTTTATCGGCGCCGGTGTCATAATGTTTCACCATTCTCATTTAGTTGGTTTGACTACGGCTGCTGGTTTGTGGGTAGCGGCTGGGATTGGCATGGCAGTAGGATTTAAATTTTATTGGCTGTCGATTTTTAGCGCTTTTCTAGTGTTTTTAATTTTTGTGGTTTTCTGGTTGATTGAAGAAAAAATTGCCCAAAAAATATCTGATGTATAGGAATCTAATTTTGCCGGCTGCGCTACTTGCCGGCGCAATTATTGGTGCGGGTATTTTCGGCCTGCCATTTGTCTTTATGAACGCCGGCATTATCGCCGGTTTATTTTATTTAGGAATTTTAACTTTTGTTTTTATTATTATTCATTTGATGTATGCCGAGGTAATTATTAAAACTGTTGGACAGCATCGTTTTCCGGGATATGCGAAAATTTATTTAGGCAGAGCTGGTTTTTGCTTAGCGGCTTTAACTTCTATTTTGGGAATGCTTTTGGTTTTAACGGTTTATTTGATTCTTTCATCAAGTTTTTTGGGCTTGATTTTGCCGACGGGCCTTATCGCTTCCGATATTTTAAAAATTCTGATTTTTTGGTTTCTTGGTTCAATGGCGATTTTTTTGGAAATCAGACGTATGGCCTTTTCGGAATTTTTAATTACTAGCGGCATTATTTTAATCGCTGTTTTACTTTTTGTTTTCGCTAGCGCTCACTTTGATAAAATAATTTCTGCTCCTACTTTCAACCTCAAGAATATTTTTCTGCCTTATGGAATAATTCTTTTTTCTTTAGCTGGCCGGGTGGCGATTCCAGCGATTATTAATTATTTTCAAAAAATAAAATCTAATAGTGAAACTTCATATGTCAAAAAATCAATTATTTTAGGCACAATTATTCCTGCTTTTGTTTATCTTTTATTCATATTTGGCGTTTTAGGGCTTTCGGGCGCGGTTTCCGAAGACGCGGTTTCCGGACTTATTGGTAGCGTCAGCCCGTTTATTTTATTTTTAGTCGGAATTTTCGGTTTAATTTCGCTTTGGAGCTCTTATATCGTGGTTGGTTTGGATGTTAAAAATGCTTTAGGATACGATTTAAAATTTCCCAAAATTTTAGCTGGGCTGGTGGTAATTGCCGCGCCCTTGCTTTTATTTCTCGCTGGCTTTCAAAGTTTTTTGGCTTTGGTTAGCGTAGTTGGTGGCGTTTTTATAGCTGTGGAGGGAATTTTTATTGTTTTAATGTGGTTGAAATCGCGCAAAATAAAAATCGATGAGGCGATTTTCAAAAAATTAAATCCAGCTATCGCTTATATTTTAATTCTTGTTTTTATCGAGATCGG
>CAYIWD010000004.1:0-38504 GCA_964367055.1 uncultured Candidatus Saccharibacteria bacterium | reverse complement strand
TGTGTTTTTTGGTTAATAGAATTTCTAAGCTCTGAAGGAGCAGCACCCCACGCTAAGCGTGAGAAAATTAAAAAAATAAAAAAAGAGTAAATTAAAAGTTTCTTCATAAAATGAATTAACTTAATTTCTTAATAGCTATGTCTAATCTCTTTAATGTTTCTTCTTTGCCTAAAACACCTATAATCTCAAATGGTCCGGCTGACGCTTCTTTGCCCGAAAGAGCTGCTCTTAAGGGCCATAATAGCTCTCCCCTGCCCCAAACAGAAGTCAAAGGCATAATAATTTTTTCCAAATTTATTTTATTAAAATCAGCTTTAAAAATTTTATTAATTTCCTCAAACAAAAGTTTCAAGTTAGCTAAAGTTTTTTCTTTATCAATTTCAGCTTCTCGCGGCCAAGCCAAAAGTTTTGCTTCATAATCCCCTAATTCAAAAAAGAAATCAGCCAAATCTTTAAAATCCGTTAATTTTTTCATCCTGTCTTTTTCCGCGCCAATCGCTTTAATAAGTATTTCTTTATTTTCTTCGCTAGCAATTTTTTCCGGCAGAAAATTTTTAATTTTTTCCGCCAAATCTTCAGCGCTGATTTTTTTGATGTATTGAGCGTTTAGCCAATCTAATTTTTCAATATTGAAAACCGCTCCGGCTTTCTGCACTCTTTTTAAGTCAAATTCTTTAATTAATTCATCTAAGGACAAAATTTCTCTATTATCTTTCGGATGCCAGCCAAGAAACGCTAAGAAATTTATTATTACTTCCGACAGATAACCGTCATTTTTATAATCATCCAAAGAGCTCTCCAAAAACCGCTTTGACATTTTACGGCGGTCAGAGGTCAAAATCAATGGCAAGTGAGCGTATTTTAGCTCATCAAATCCCAAAGCGCGTTGAATTAAAATTTGTTTCGGTGTGTTAGACAAATGTTCTTCGCCTCTAATGACATGAGTAATCTCCATCAAGCTGTCATCAACCGTGGCTGAAAAATTATATAAAGGCGAACGCAAATTTTTGGCAATAATAATGTCTCCAATAAGCCCGGCGTTAAATTTTACTTTATCGCGGATTAAATCATGAAATTCAATTTCGGTTTCCGGCACCCTAAAACGGATAACAGCTGGCTCACCCGAAGCCAAACGCTTTTCGCTTTCGTCTTTAGGGAGGTGGCGACACCGACCACTATATTTCGGCGCTAAACCTTGAGATAGCATCGCTTGTCTATCTAAATCCAATTGCTCTTTTGAACAAAAACAATAATACGCCTTATCTTCATCAAGAAGCTGGCGTAGATATTTTTCATAAATATCCAAACGTTCGCTTTGCCGATATGGTCCGTATTCGCCGCCCACCTCCACGCCTTCATCCCAATTTAAGCCAAGCCACTTTATTCCTTCTAAAATGTCCTGCTCGTATTGGGGTTCTGAACGTTCAACATCGGTGTCTTCAATGCGCAAAATAAATTTACCCTGATTTTGCCGAGCAAAAAGCCAATTGAAAAGCACGGTTCTGGCTGAACCAATGTGAAAATAGCCGGTCGGAGATGGCGCAAAACGAACACGAATAGGTTTTTGAGGGCTATCGGTCATTAAGTCATATTTTAGCACATTTTTAATATTTCTACCAGATATTAAATAAAAAAGGCCGAAATCCAATAAAAACGGACTCGGCCCTTAAATCTATATGCTCAATGTAATGTGCTGCTGTACTCAATCGGGCATTTCTATATTCTATATATTTAATTCTCATTTTTATTTCCGGCGCCAATTGGCGGCTTGACTGCGAATTCGCAATTCAAGCAATCTCCATTTAGAGATCATTTGTCAGTTAGCCGATTGGCTAAGCTGCCTTAATAAAAGAAGAATTAAATTTTAAAGCATTTTTTAGAATGCAGTGTGTTCAAATTCTAAACTTTCGTGTGGGGGTATTCATAGGACCCGAGGTTTTTCGGGTCAGAACCCTTAAATTTGATATCGCCAAAATTTTTGGCGAACTTCTGGAAATGGGTCAGCTCTGGGGCAGTTTGGAATTGTCCGTCTTTATCTTTCGGACATTCCTTTACCCCAATTACATTCCCATCATTGTCTGCCTGCAACAGATAAGCAACGACGTTGGGCGCTTTAACCCTAACTTCATTGCCCTTTGCGTCAACATAACCACAGCGGTAGGAAATTACGCCAGCAGTTGTCTCTGCCCATTTTCTGACGGCATTTTTGTCGTTCAAATGACCGCTAAAAGACAAATCAAACGTTCTACCTTCCCTATCAACAATTATAATCTTCCTGGCGGGGTCAACGATCAGCTGTCGGATAAAAGCATGTTCAATCCCCTCACCTTTCCGTATAATTGCCACTTCAGGAATCTCGCTTGCCGCTACCACTCTTAAGCCTTTAGGTGGCGCGGGTGCGGTGCTTGACACAGCCGGCGTTGCGGAAGCCTTTCCCACGGCTTGCGGCGCAAGAGCAAGAACATATGGTGTCACGGCCAGATAAGTCCGGGGCGATCTCTCGATTGGCCCTCGCCATTTTACTCCTGTATCCGCTCGCTTCAAAATAATAGTGAGTAGAAAAACCACGAACACCGTTACCAGAATTCCACTGGCGACAGCGAGCCACCTCCGGTCCCCTTCCTTTTTATGCTCTCTTGGTTTGAGCATAAAAAATCTTGGCGCTTCCGACGCAGCTTCTCTCAGTGCTTCAATCTCTTTTTCGGTCTCATTAGACCGAGCCCCTAACTCTTCCATTTTCTGCTTCGCCTCTGGGTCTGTTCGACCATTCAACGCTTGCCACTGACGTACAAGACTCTTTCTTTCCTTAGCGATCTCTTCTATCGTTCTCATTTTCCTTTCCTCCTCTCAATTTTTTGATTGATGATTTCTAACGGGGTGAAGCAAGGGCTGGCCGAAAAGAACCAACCCCTGCTTTTTATGTTTACCAGTATGCACCACCAGAACCATGCCTTACATTAATGACACTGTCCTTAATAAGGTTCATTTTTTGCTCTGCGAATTCATTTTTTTTCAAACAGCCCCTAAGAGAGTTAATAATCTCTTTCTTGCTGTCACGAGAAATTTTCATCCTACTCTTTGAGATAAATGGTGAAATGTAATTCCCGTTTGCAAATCGTACTTTAACATAATATGTTTCACCATCGACCGTCACACTTAGCCATTGCTCAGAACGCCGCGCCTCGCGATTCTCCTGAATCTTGGTCATCACTAAAAAACCTCCAATGATAACTACGATGAAAGCGCCAATTGCCACCAGCCAGCCTAAATCATTAAACTTCGCTGGCTTTTCCGGTGGCGAAATTGGCGCGGCCTGAGCTAACACAGGTTTGGATGTAATTCTATAATCCACCCTTACCTGTTTGATGTTGTCCGCATCTCCCCGGGACCAAGATATAACTTTGGCTTCGGGAAAATTCGCGGACAACACAGCCTTAACTTGGTCTGATCGCTTTCCGGCTAAATCGTCATTACCACTGCCGGTCGTATCAGCTGAGCCAACCGCTACAAACTGCAACTGTAAATGTAAATCTCCGGGTAAAGAGGGTAAAGACCCCATTTGGTTTTTTACTTTCGCAATTCCTTCGTTCAGCTTTTTCTCCGGTTCGCCTTTGATGGCGAACTCGCCATCGCCATAACCACTGACGATAAAACTGCCAGTGATTACTTTCGGCTCAGCACCAAACACCGGAGGTTTAAAGATTGCAAACAACACCACGGCAGCCGCCAACACTGCAGCGGCTATCACCATCCAAGCCGATATCTCTGCATCGCCTGTCATTCTTCTTCCTTTCATTTTTCTTCTCTCCTTTCTTGCCCGATTGGGCATATAACGGGCGATTTCGCCCTTTTTCAAAGAACGTGCCAAAATTTGCTTTATTTTCGGCATATTTGCCTAAAGCAAATTAGGCCTTTTGACTATAGCCAAAAGTAGCACACCTTTATTGCTTTGTCAAATCGCTTAGGAAATTTTTGGAGAACCGAGTTTTAAAATTTCTTCGGCAATTATTTTTGCCGCTTGAGGTTTAGAAAATTTTTTAGCGGCTTCTGACATTTGAGCAATTTTTTCTGGTTCAGAAAAAATTTTTTTAAGTTGCGTTAAAAAAATATTGGGCTTGAGATTCGGCTCTTCAATCACGATTGCCGCACCGGTTTTGGCGTATTCATAAGCATTAGAAATTTGGTGTTCGCCCGCCACCTCTTTTGGTAAAGGAATTAAAATTAAGGGCTTGCCAAAAATCGCTGTTTCAAAAATTGCACCGCTCGAAGCTCTACGAACTACCACATCAGAGGCCGCATAAGCATCTTTTAAATCTTTTTCAAAATAAGAAACTATTTTATAACGTTTTTTTTCTTCTTCAGAATGATTTTTTAAAACCATGTTTAATTCGTTTTTTACTTCATTAAAATTATTAATGCCAGTTTGATGAAGAACAGAGTAATCCTTTATTAGTTCTTCGGCTATTTCCAACATAAAATCATTTATTTTTACCGCGCCTTGAGAACCACCAATAACTAAAATGAGCGGCTTTTCAGGATTAAATCCGAAAATTCTTTTGGCTGTCTGGGAATCTAAAATATCTCCACTGATTAATGAATTTCTAATTGGCTCGCCCACTAAAGCAACTTTTTCCCCTTGCGCCGTTGAGTTAAAAGAAACTGCGATTCTACTGGCGTAACGCATCGCCAATCTGTTTGATAGGCCCATTACAGAATCAGAATCATGAATAATGATTGGCACACGATAAAATTTTGACGCCAAAACAATCGGTAAAGAGCTTGGCCCGCCTTTAGAAAATAAAACATCGGGCATAAACAAAAAAACCTTCCAGAGTGCCTGAATAATACTTAAAGGAAGAAAAATCAGGATATCAGTAAAATTTCTCGGGTCAAAATACCTGCGGAGCTTGGCTGACAAAATTTTTGAAACTCTAATATCATTTTCTTCCAAAAATCTGCGAAATATTCCCGGCGCGCCAAAATAACGCAAATCCATTTCAATGTTTTTTTCAATGGATAGTTTTTTTAGTTCTTCGGTCACGGCTAAGATCGGATAAATATGTCCGCCAGTGCCACCGCCAGTGAATAGAATTCGCATAAAAATGTAAAAATTAAATATCAAAATGTAAAATGACAGATTAAAGTGTAAAATTATTTAAATCATTTTTTAACTTTACATTGTCATTTTGATTTTTGATTTTTTAACTTTGAATTTATGTATACTTTGATATATTACCAACAACTCCAGCCATAGTCAAAAAGACCGCTAGAGAAGTACCGCCATAACTGATAAAAGGCAAGGGCACGCCGGTCAGCGGAATGATACCGGAAATAGCGGCGATGTTTATAAATGTTTGAATGGCAATAATTGAAACAAAACCAACAGTTGTTAGTTTGGCGAATTGGTCTGGGGAATTTTTAGCAATATTCATCCCTCTAATGAAAAGCAAAATAAAAATCCCAATAAGAAAAACTGCTCCGACAAAGCCCAATTCCTGCGCAATTACCGCAAAAATAGAATCACTTAGTGGCTCCGGTAAATATTTAAATTTATTGATTGACTGCCCAAAACCAACTCCAAATATGCCGCCGGAGCCAATCGCCATCAACGCCTGATTAATTTGATAACCTTGATTTTGATAATTGATCGTTTCTGGCTCTAAGAAAGTTTTAAAGTAAGTTTGCATTCTAAGTAAACGATAATTATCGCTGCTGCTGCCAATTGAAATAATTAAAATTAAACCCAAAAGCCCTAAAACAATAGTGCCGAAAACAAAAGACAAGCGGGCGCCGCTTATAAAATAAACCAAAAGCCCAGCCGCCATAATAATGGCCACTAGACCAGTGGACGGCTGCATTATCATTAAAAATGCCACCAGTCCAGAAATAATTAAAAAAGGCAAATAGCCAGATAGAAATTTTTTTTGCCTACCGAAACTTTTGTCATTCTTAGAACTTAACCAAGCAGCCAGATAAATAATAAAAGTGAATTTTAAAAATTCCGCGGGCTGAAAAGATAATGAACCAATATCAATCGAGCGGGTGGCGCCGCCATGAGGAGAACCCAAAGGTGTAAAAACTAAAATTAATAAACCTAAACTAACAAACAATAAAGGAAGAGCCAATTTTCGCCAAAACCGATAATTAATAAAGGTGGCGAATAAAAATCCGATTATGCCAAAACTTAAACCGTAAAAAAGTTGATGTTTTAAATAATAATAAGTGTCGTTAAATTGCATTTTACCCAAATCAGACGAAGCCGAGGAAAGCATAAGCAAACCAAAAACCACCAAGATGGCGATGCAAGAAATAAAAATATAATCAGGATGATGACCGATTTTTTTTATCATGTTTCATTTTTCAGGATGCGACCGGCTAAAATATTTTCAAACTTTCCGTTTTTAACCACTCTTTTGCCGTTTAAAATTACTTCTCTAATTTGCGCGTCTTTGAAAACAACTAAATCGGCAAAATAACCCTCTTTTATGAGTCCTCTTGATTTTAAATTCAGACGTTCAGCTGGCAAGGCAGTGATTTTATAAATTGCTGTCTCTAATGGCAAAACTTTATTTTTTTCTGCTAATTCTAAAAACTTCTTAAATGTCCTATAGGATCTTTCTGGCCGAATGATTCTTTGCTTTACTTCGGGCTCTTTAAAGCAGGCGCTGTTTGAGGCAATAATCGCTTTTTCATGAGATAAAGTTTTAATTACTTTTTGGAGAGCGATATTTTTGTAAAAAACCACAGCCCGAAAATTAGTTAAGCCCATTAAAGTTAAAAGTCCTTCGCCAATATCTAAACCTCTGTTTTCGGCGAATTCTTTTAGCGATTTTCCGACTAAATATTCATTTTCCGGAGCGTTGATAATAATAATTTCGTCTCCTTTAAGCCGAGGTAATTCCCTTAAAATTTTTTCTTTTAGCCCAGGAGTTTTAATGTCTTTAAGCATTACCTCCCTATCTGTTCCTTCAGCCCATTCCGGCAAAAAAGTATCGATTAAAACCGTGCTGGCATCAAATGGATAAATATCAAAATAAACATCACTCTTGTCAGCATTTCTATCAATTAATGCCAGAGCTTCATCATAGTCTTTTCCATAACCAAGCAAAGGCCGAAAGTGGCTGATTAAAACTTTAACCCCGGTTTCTTTGGCTAGTTCAATAGCTTCATTAACTGAAGCAAGCAATCCCCTTTTTTCGTTGCGAAGATGGATAGTAAAAAGCTTTTTATTTTTAGCAACGATTTCCGCCAATGATTTAATTTCATTGTATGAAGTTTGACGATTCTGTCTATAACCCAAGCCAATGGAAAATCCAAAGGCGCCGTCTTTAAGAGATTTCTCCAAAACAGAATTAAAAACCCTAAGTTCATTACGCGATAAATCTCTATTGCAATGCGGGGTCAAAGATTTTCTAATCGTCTTGTGGCCAACTAAGGTGCCAAAATTAACGCCCAAACGATGACTCCCCATAGCTTTTATGAATTCTTTCAATGTATGCCAATTTATATTTATTTTTCTGGTATCACCCCACTCTTGAACCGACTCTAAAGAACCGTAAAGAAGCGGAGCGAGCGAGACGCCGCAATGGCCGCCGATAATTGTAGTCACTCCCTGCTCTAAAAAATCAGCTTGTCCTGGATTAGAAAAAAGAGTTAAGTAATGGTCGGAATCAGTATGAACATCAATAAATCCCGGGGCTAAATATGCGCCGAAAGCGTCCATAATTTCGTCAGCTTGATACTTTGAAAAATTCCCAATGGCTGAAATTTTATCATTGCGCACTAAGACATCGGCTTTAACCGCTGGCTTGCCAGTGCCATCAAGAAGCATGGTGTTTTTAATAAGAAGAGACATATCTACATTATAGCAAAATAAGGGAAATCTTTAATCTCTAAGATAAATTCAAATTCCACTTTTTTTACTGAAGCCAAGAGCGGACCATAATGGCACCAATCTAAAAATTGCTTTAGATTTTCTTCTATTCCTTCGGCTTCAATATAAACTGCGCCATCTGGTTCATTTCTCGCAAAACCTTTTATATTTAATTCTTCAGCTTTTTGTTTGGCTGAATGCCGAAAAAATACTCCCTGCACCCGACCGAGAATTTTAATATTCAAATGCTTGAGCATAAAATAATTATAGGTCAAAACTCTAAACTCATAAAGTAGAGTTTTTGTTTTAACTAAAAACTAATTTTAAATGCTCTAATCCATTAGAGCGCTCTCAGAATCATAAAATCAATTAAAAAATAAAGCCCGTGCAAGGTTTTTATCCTTGAACGGGCTTTTCAATATCAAGATGACCAAAAACGATTATCCATTGGGTCATCTCCCTGTTTAATTTTCATTCCGTGGCTTGCCATATTCTGAATAGGGATAACACTTATTCTCTCCCCGGGAAAGATATTAGAGCCATCGGAATGACGCGCGATTTTCCCGTCTTTAACAGGAAAATGGAGAGTCCACTTTCCACGCTGCATGGCGAAATATATTTTGCCGCAGTAACGAAAAAACCCATACTCCAAATCACGAAATTCCATCGTGAGTTCCTCGACTTCTGCCATTGTGTTCACCTCCTTTCTTTTAAATTTAAAGAGCAGCCACCTCGCGAGATGCCTGCTCTTTATGGCAGTCATCTCATCAGAGATGCTGTCTAAAGTATAACATTCTTCAGCTGGCCTGTCAAATCCAAAAAACAAATCTTTTCTATAGCCAGCCTACTGTTCTAATTAAATCATAAGCAGAAAATCATTTAAACAAAAACGTCCAATTGATTGGACATTTTATTTTGTGGCTCTGGATTTTATTTTAAACGATTGCAAAACAGAAAATCTTTAATCTCATCATGTTGGAGACTGTTAAGCACTATGCTATAGCATAGTGCTTTATACGGCAGAAAATCTTTTCGTAGTGAGTGTGTGCGGAGAAGGTCGCAAAATTTACGAGCGAGCCGCGTGGCGAGCCAGGACCCCGAGGAGCGAACCCAGTAACTCAACTAGTTGAGCTACTGGGGAAGCGACGAACAGGGTGGCGAGCAGCGTGCGAGCGAGTATAAATTTTGACCTTCGGAGCACTACGAACGAGAAAAGATTTTTTGATTTAACTCAAGAAAAAATTTTCCAAAAAAATAGGCGGACTCATCACCCGCCTATTTTTGACCCTTCGATTTCGCTAAGAATAAACTTTCCGATTTCGCTTAATAGTCAACCCTTCAATTTATACTTTAGATCAATCTTGAATTATTGAATTTATTAAAGATTTGTCTAAGCTCCATTAAAAGAACTAACCCTAAGTTCGTCAAATCATCCACCCTAAGCTTATCGAAGGATAAGGAGCCGATATTCAATAAATCCAGTTTCATCTCGCGAGCTTGAGACAGGACATGCCTCCAAGCATTTATGTTAAACCTTTATTATCAAAAACCGTGTCCTCTCCTCATTTTTAAGGATAATTTCACAAAAATATTTATCAAGAGCCAGCTGTGGATAAACTCTGGATATCTCAAATACCCTATTATTCGTATCTTAACGACTCAACCCCGCATAAATCCTGCGGGATTATACGGGGCAAGCTGGGCTCTTTTGAATTGATAATGTATTTATTCGTAACGCAAAGACTCTATAGGACTTTTTCTTGATGCTTGGCGGGCTGGATAAAGCCCAAAAACCAAGCCAATTAAAGCTGCCACGCCCAATCCTAAAAGCGCTCCCATAATCGGAAAAGTGAAAGCCCAACTGACAGCCAGTAATTGGCTCAACACCAAAGAAATCAAAAAAGAAAGCGAAGCGCCGAGAATAACCCCGATAATTCCTCCTAACGCAGTAAGTAAAATTGCTTCCACTAAAAACTGGAATAAAATGTTTTTCTCGGTTGCGCCAATGGCTTTTCTCAAACCTATTTCCCGCGTTCTTTCTGTAACAGAAACTAACATTATATTCATAATTCCCACACCGCCGACAAGTAGCGAAATCGCGGCAATGGCGGTCAAAAATAACGTAAGAATACTGGTTATAGTACCGACTGTTTTTAAAGCGTCAGCTTGACTTGACACATTAAAATCATCTTTTTCCGGGTCAGTAATATTATGGGAATTTCTTAAAACGATTTTTATGTCTTCAACAGTCTGCTGGACGTGTTCTTCGGAATCCGCCTCTACTATTATGTGTTGAAAGTGTTTAATGCCTAAAATATATTGCTGGGCAGTGGTGTAAGGAACAAGCATTGCTTCGTCAAAACTTATAAGTCCCTGCCCTTTCTTTTCCAAAATTCCTATTATTCTAAAATTCCTTCCTTTTATTTTTATTTTTTTGTTAAGAATTTCATCGTCATTAGGAAAAAGTTCTTCCTTAATTCTTGAACCAATGACAACCACATCAGCAAAACTTTTTACTTCCTCTTCGGTAAAAAGTCGGCCTTCACCTAAATTGATGCTATACATTTTGTCAGCGGCGTCAGTCATGCCATAAAGCGTTGCCTGATATGTCTCACTGCCATAAGCGGCACTTTCACTGCCGAAAACCAAAGGCATAATTCTTTCCAAATAGGGAACGTTACCTTTTTTTGAAAGCGCGTCAACGTCTTTTTGTTTTAATGAATCAGAAAATATGGAAAAAAAATCCGTGGGTCCTTTTGGCTGTCTACCGGGAGCAATTTCAATAACCTTAGAACCAACCTGCCCCTGTATTTGACTCAATATCAAATTTTGCATACCCTCACCCAACGACATTACCAAAATAATAGCGGTGATGCCGATAACAATTCCTAAAATTGTCAAAATCGAGCGAGATTTATGAGTTTTAAGGCCAATAACCGCGGTTTTAAACGTGTAAGTTAAAGTCATAATTATTTAACAAATTGGCCGCTTGTTCGACGATGATCAACTGCTTTATCGCTTTCAATTTGACCATCCTTTAAATAAATAATTCTTTGACTAAACTCCGCCGTATAAGTTTCGTGAGTGATTAAAATAATGGTATGACCCATTGAATTTAATTTTTCCAAAAATTCCATAATTTGTCCACCTGATTTTGAATCCAAATTGCCGGTCGGCTCATCAGCGAAAATCACCTGCGGGTCATTTATTAAAGCGCGGGCAATCGCCACTCTTTGCTGTTCGCCGCCAGAAAGCTGCGAAGATAAATGGTTTAGTCTATGAGACAAACCGACAAGCTCAATAGCTTTCATAGCCATTTTGTTCCACTGCGATTCTTTTATACCAGAGTAAAGCAAGGGCAGTTTTACGTTTTCTAAAACCGTGGTTCGGGCAAGCAAATTAAAAGTTTGAAAAATAAATCCCATTTTCTTATTTCTAACATGAGCTAGTTCTTCCTTTGAATAATCATCAATAGTTTTATTATCAAAAAAATATTCGCCGCTCGTCTGTTTATCTAAAAATCCTAAAATATGAAGTAAGGTTGATTTGCCCGAACCAGACGGCCCCATAATCGCCATAAATTCCCCTTGCGCTACAGAAAAAGAGACGCCGCAAATGGCTGGCGTCTCAACATTATCAATAATATACGACTTACTAATATTTTTTAGCTCAATCAAAGACATATGATAAAAATTTTCAATTTCCAATTTTCAATTATTGGCTGCCGATAGCGGCAATGCGTTCCCCTTCCGATAACCCAGAAATAACTTCCACATTACCATCTGAGCCACGAAGTCCTGTTTGAATTTTTCTCTCCTCGGGATTTTGAGTTCCGTTATCAACTAAAACAAATTTTTCTGTAGCTCTCGTAATAACCGCGCGTTGCGGAATTATCAAAACATTTTCCCGCTTGTCTGTTAGAATATCAATATTTGCCGTCATTCCCGACTTTATTCTATCGTCTTCCTTGTCAAATTGAAACGTTGTTTTATAGGTGGCAACGCCTTCAATAATTGTTTCTGCCGGGTCAATTTTTATGACCTTCGCATTAAAAAGCACATTATCACCATAAGCATCAAGCGTAATTTTTGCCTCGTCAGCAATCTTGAGTTTAGCGATATCCGCTTCTGGCACATTTGATTCAACTTCAAATTGGTTAGCACTAATAACAGAAACAATAATTTCATTTGCAGAAACAATTTCTCCAATTTTAGCATCTTGCTTAGTAATTACTCCATTTATCGGCGAACGAAGAATTGTTTTATTTAATTGCGCCTCGTAATCCAAAACATTGGCTTGAGCTTTTTCTACTTGAGCTTCTTGAGCTTGAATATCTTGCGAGGTGGCGCCAGCTTCATCTAAATTTAATTGCTGCTGCGCCAAAAGTAAATCCGACTCCGCGGTTTTTAAATTTTTTTCAGCAATTAAAATATCAGTGATGCTTGTATTAATATTTGTTCTGGCGGTTGAAACATTTGTTTTCCAAGCGTCAATGGTGGTTTGCGAATTGGTGGCGCTGGCGCTAAGACCATTAAGCGCTGAATTCGCATTATCTAAAAACGAACTTATAGTATTAAGATTTTTTTTAGTATCGCTAACATAATCATTTAAATTACTATTGATAGTTAATTGGCTAAGCGACGTCTTCCACAATTTGAGCACGCTTTCAAGAGTTAATCTTTGGCTTTCTATATCCACTTGCAACTGGTTATTGGAAACCGAAAAATTTAACTGCGGCGCTGGAATAGCTGGCACTTTAAAAAAACTATCCGCCTTATTATGAATAGCGTCATCTGAAACCGTGTAGCTAACTTGAAGTTTTCCCAGCAGCGCGTTCTTTGTCTCATTTACAGCGACTGCCGCATTATCAACTTTTGTCTGACTGATTTTTATTTCCTCTGGCCGAGTGCCTATTTTTAATTGGTCAAGCTCCGCTTGTTCGGTTTTTAAATTCGCTTGGGCTCCAACTAATTGAGCGTAAATGTCGCTATTATTAAGCTGAACTAACATACTTCCCGAGACCACTTTATCGCCGACACCTGCATAAATTTTAGAAATTTTGCCGCTTTTTTCAAAAGCCAAATCAACGCTTTGAGCCGGCTTAACATGACCAGTGGCACTGACTTCAGCAATAATGTTGCCGCGCTTAACTACTATCGTATTAAAACCAGAACCGCTTCCACGGTTAAAGTATAAATAACCTCCGATGATTAGCCCTAAAATAATCGTCAGCGAAATAATGGATATTGGTTTTTTAATAAAATTTCCAATGCTCATATTATGTTTCAATTTATATTTCAATTATATATTGATAATTTATAAAATAAAAGTTAAATAAATATAAAATACGTTCAAATTATGGAACGTATTTTATATATTTAAGCTTGCTTATCCTATCTATCTAATATTTTGAGCATCCAGCCGAACAACGAAGTTATATTAAGACTGCTTGGCGGAGATGACTCGGTTGGTGGTGGAGGCGGCATCATTTGTTGCATCTGGTCAGGTGGCGGTTGAAAATCCGGGGGCGGTTGAAATCCTTCTGGCGGTTGAAATCCTTCTGGCGGCATCATCCCTTCTGAGGGCATCGTACCACCGGGTATTATTCCTTCTGGTGGCATTTGGCCTTCTGGCGGTCCCATTGGCATTGTCGGTGTTGGCCCAAAACCCTGGCACTCTTGAGGATTATTTTGGCAATACGACTGGCACTCTTCTGGACTCTGACAGCCGCCCGGCATTCCAGCTTCAGGACCACCCGGGCCCATCATCTCCGGACCAGGCATCCCTGGGCCTCCCGGACCAACAGATTTTTCAAAACATTCCCTCATTTTATCTCCAATTTCTGGCGGCGGCATGGCGGCTCCGCTTCTGAATTTTTCCATTTGTTCTGCTCCCACTGCAGCATTAAGACACTCAATTACTTGGGGTGGCGCTTGATTCAGTGATTCCTGAAATTTCTGCTTTCCCTCTTCCATTTGACGCAAATCTGCTTCTGGAATCAACCCGTGCTCTTTGGCAAAACTAAAGCAGGTTTCTTGATTATCAGGGTTATTACAAAATGCCTCGCATTCTTCTTTGCCCTTACAGCCGCCTGGTCCTTTGCCGCCGGTTTTTCTGGCCATTGCCGCATCTTCCGCGCTCATAAAACCAGCTGCTTCGGCAAATTTCATACACTCATCAATATGACTGTCTTCTGAACAATAAACATCACATTCTTCTTTCCCTCGGCAAGCTGGCGGCTTCACTCCTTTTTTAAAGGCTTGCAACATTTTTTGAGCATCTTGTTTTTCTTGTTCATTCATAAAACCCGCTTCCATAGCAAAGTTCATACACACTTCCATATTATCCGGCTTGCTGCAGTATTCATCGCAAGCTTCCTTGCCTTTACAAGGCGGCGGTGTTATTCCTCTTTTGACTGCGGCTAACATTTTTTGGACATCCTCAAGTTCTTCGCCTTGGATAAAACCCGCTTCAATGCCAAAAGTGATGCATTCTTCCATATGCTCTGGGGCGCTACAATAGACATCGCAGGCTCTTTTATTGCCGCAAGCAGGCGGCATGACACCTCTTCTAATAGCGGCTTGAACCTTTTTAGCTTCTTCTAATTCTTCTGGCGGTATTAAATTATTTTCTTCGGCAAAAGAGATGCATTCATCTATGTGGGAAATGTCATTGCAATATTCTTCGCAAGCGTCTTTACCACTGCAACCGCCGGGTCCTTTAGTCCCGACAGCCATAAACTTTTTGGCTGTCTCAATCTCTTCTTTAGACATCAAATTATTCTTTTCGGCAAAACTAACGCATGCTTTGATATTCCCCGGTTTATCGCAATAGGCCCGGCAAGCAGTTTCACTTTGGCAATTGCCTAATTCTTTGACCGGATATTGGATATCCGATGCTGTTTGAGCTAATGTCTGGCTGACCAAAATGCCGGAAATTATTATCCCCAGACCTAAAATTATAAAACTAAGAAAATATTTGCTGTTCATATATTTATCTAAATGGATTGGTTTTAATATTTTTAAATGGATTGGCTTGGTCAGCCGGATTAATGTCCTGCGCCGTTCCCAAAGGATTGGTTTTAATATCCATTGACGGCAAAGTTCCTTGAGTAGCGCTTTCGGTTATTTTTTCAGCTGCTTCGCCGGCTTTTTGAAGCGCCTGCTCTTCGGGCGTTAGTTTGGGTTTTTGCCAATAAAAATAACCGGCAATTGCCAACCCGATAATTATGACGACCGTTATGATAATGATTATTTTTTTGGGCATAAAAATATTATAACATTATCAAACAACTGATAAAAGTGTATAACTTTTAGACATTATTTTTTGAATTTTCAAGGTATTTAGCCGCTGATAAAGCAGCGGTGGCGCCTTGGCCAGCCGCGATAATTACTTGTTTAAATAAGGTATTATTAATGTCGCCAGCCGCAAAAATACCCGGGGTACTTGTTTCTAAAGTCAAAGGATTAACTTCAATTTGACCCATCTTATTAAGTTTAACAACTTTTTCGCAAAAATCCGAGACCGGCACATAACCGATTTGGACAAAAACTGCGTCAACCAAAAATTCCTTTTCCCTACCATCAATTTCTACAATAATTTTATTCACCATTTCTTCACCAGCGATTGCCTTGAATTTAACCGAAGTGAACACTTCAATTTTAGGCGAAGCGAAAATTTTCTCTTGGATTATTGGGTCAGCTGTTATTTTATTCATTGATTCAAAAAGATAAACTTGCTTGGCGATTTTTGATAAGTAGAGCGCGCTTGAAGCTCCGCTGTTGCCACCGCCGATTACAGATACTATTTTATCTTTAAAAAGAGGCCCGTCGCAAGTCACACAATAGAAAACTCCTTTTCCCTCAAATTCATTTTCGCCCGGGATTTCCAATCTTTTAGACATTCCACCGCTTGAAATAATAATTGTTCGAGTCAAATATTTTATGTGCTCGTCATCTTCCACTTCAAATAACAAATCTTTTTTGATTATTTCAACCACCTGCTTGTTTTCAATTTTTTCTAATGAAAATTTATCCAAATGAGCTTTAAATTCTTGAATTAATTTAACCCCGCTAATTTCTTGAAAACCAGGATAATTTTCAACCATTGTCGCGTCTTTAAGCATACCAAAAAAATCTTTGGTAATTAAGAGTGTTTTCAACGCTTTTCTTGCGGCAAAAATTCCGGCAGTCATCCCAGCCGGCCCAGCACCTATAATGATTAAATCGTAAATATTACTAACCATTTTTTCCTAAATTAAAAGCTTTAATATTTTCTTTACTAAATTTGGAAGGCACGGATTTTTCTATGGCAAAAATTAATGACTCTTCTTTAAACGGGAGCAATTTTTTGGCAAAAGCAAAGCCAAGAAGATAAACGCTTTCATAAACGCTGCTTTTCAATTTTTCCTGACATATTTTAACCGCATCCACAATAAAAATATTTTTCGTAACTGGGCTGATAACTTTTAATAAATCATTTTTATCAAATTTCGCCAGCTGGAAAAATGGCGTAAAATGGTCGCTAACTAAATAACGGGTTTTTGAAGAAGCAAACTCAAGACCTCTCGCTGCCTCCAATAAATCCAAACCGATAATCAAATCAGCGTCTTTTTCACTAATTAAAGGCGAATCAACTTCGCCAATTCTAAAATGAACATTTACTTCGCCGCCGCGTTGCGCCAAGCCGCGAATCTCAACCGCGCGAAAAAATTTGCCTTCGTTAATTGCAGCATAACTTAAAATTTTCTTTAAGGTGATTAACCCCTGGCCTCCAACGCCAGCAATAAAAATATTTGTAATCATATTATTAATATTGTATTTCCATTTTTTCTAAATGGTCGATATAAATGCAAGGATGACGGCAAATAATCGCCGAAGTTTGCTTTTTTAACAATAATTGCTTAATTTTTTTCTCCAAAAGTTTATTTTGACTAACGGGATCTAACACCACAATATTTTTTATGCCAATTACTTTTAATAAATCTTCAATTTTAATTTGCACTTTGCCATCTTGAGTTCTAAACCCTAAGGGAGTAGCCGGATGCGGCTGCTGGCCAGTCATCGCTGTTGTACCATTATTAAAAATAATTATTAAAGGCGATGAACCATTATTAACAATATTAATTACCCCATGCAGTCCGCCATGAAGCAAGGTTGAATCGCCAATCATCGCGATTACTTTTTGCTCGGTCATTTTAGAAATGCCATGACCTATAGACAAAGAAGCACCCATACAAAGCAACGTATCCTGCAGCTCAAATGGCTTATAATAGCCCATCATATAACAGCCAATATCGCCGACAAAAACAGCCTCATCTGTTTTAACCGCATTTTTGAGCGCTCCAAAAATTGACCAATCAGGACAGCCAGGGCAAAATCTCGGCGTTCTAACAACTAAATTAGCTTCAATTTTTTCCGGTTTAGAATAATCAATTCCTAAAAATTGAGACAGCGCTTCAATCACTCTATCGGGATTTAATTCATCAACCGGCTCCATTAAGTTTTTCCCAAAAATTTCAATTTTTATACCTCTTCTTTGGACTTCAGCTCTTATTTTTTCTTCAATTAAACCGATAATTTCTTCAAATACTAAAATTTTTGTTTTATCTTGCAAAAACAAATTAATTTTTCCCATCGGCAAAGGATAAAAAGTATCAATCTTAAAAATCGGCAAAGAAATTTTTAATTTTTTGGAGACTTCTAAAACATAAAGATGCGAAACCCCTGAGGTAATAACGCCAATACTTTTATTAATATTAACGACATCGTAAGTCGTTAATATTGGATTTAAACTGGTTGTTGCCAAATATTTTTCCAACTCATATTTCATCGCCAACAATTCTCTTTTCTGATTAAGAACAAGCGAAGGCGCAGTGTCAAATCTTTTTAGGTCTTTTATAAATTCTCCTTTTATTTTTGGCTTTGGAATTTTTCCGATTTTAACCGCTGCGGTCTGATGAGCCACTCTAACTGTCATTCTTATAATCACTGGCTTCTCAAACTTTTCTGAAATTTCAAAAGCCAGACGCGTAAATTCTTTTGCTTCCTGCGGATCCGATGGTTCCAGGGTCAATATATTTAAGTTTTCAATAAAAACCCGGCTATCTTGTTCTGATTGGGCTGAAGAATGACAGCCCGGGTCATCGCAAACGACAATGACTAATCCAGCCCGCGGTCTCGTATAAGCAATTGGAATTAAAGCATCCATTGCCACATTAATGCCAAAATGTTTCATTGCCACAAGCGCCCTGACTCCTGAAAAAGCCGCGCCAGCTGCTGCTTCCACAGCCACTATTTCATTGATTGAATATTCCATATAAACGCCGTAGTCATCTTTAATCTTATAAAAAAGGTCGCCGATTTCTGCGGCTGGACAACCCGGATAAGTTGAAACAAAACCAACGCCTGCTTCCAAAGCGCCTAAAACAATTGCTTCGTCAGCTAATAACGGCAATGTTGAATTTTCTGGCAATGAAATTTTATGCGGTTTCATTTTGTAGAATCCTTGTTTTAATTTTCTCAACGCTTTCCGGATTGGCTAAAGTAGACAAATCGCCTAAATCCTCGTTAGTTAATAATTTTTTCAAAATTCTTCTCATTATTTTTCCGCTTCTGGTTTTTGGCAAATCATCAACCACATAAACTTGCTTGAAAAGCGCGATTGGCCCCATTTGTTTTTTAACTAAATCAATAACTTCCTGTTTTAATTCTTCAACTGACTTCTGCGCCTGAGGGACAACAAAACCAACTGGCACTTCACCTTTGATATCATCGGGAACACCGACAACCGCACACTCAATAATATCTCTGTGATTATCAATAATCGCTTCAAGCTCGCCAGTGGCAATACGATGGCCAGCCACTTTGATAACATCATCAACTCGGCCAACAATTCTAATTAAACCATTCTCGTCTTTTATCGCGCCATCACTTGTGAAATAAACCTCATTGCCATATTGACTCCAATAAGTTTCTAAATATTTTTCGGGATTTTTATAAATTCCCCTTAGGAGTCCGGGGCTGAAAGGCGGCAAAAGCACTAAATTTTCCTCTCTAATTTCAAATTTAAGTCCGGGTAAGGGCAAGCCGGTAAAAGACGGCTTAAACGGCCCAATGCCTGGAAGTGAAGTTATTAAAATTCCGCCGGTTTCTGTTTGCCACCAAGTATCAACAATCGGACATCGACTTTTGCCCACTTTTTCAAAATACCATTGCCAGGCCTCTTCATCAATTGGCTCGCCAACTGAACCCAAAAGCCGCAAGGATTTTAAGGCGTATTTTTCTAAAATTTCCGAGCCGTATTTTTCAAACATTCTGATAGCGGTCGGCGCAGTATAAAAAATCGTTACTTTGTGTTTTTCAATAATCTGCAGCCATCTGTCTGGTGTTGGGAAATCCGGCACGCCTTCAAAAATCATAAAAGTAACGCCATTTAAGAGTGGCCCATAACAGCTGTAGGTGTGGCCGGTAATCCAACCGATGTCAGCGGTTGACCAAAAAATATCATTGTCTTTTAAATCAAAAATCCATCTGGCAGTCCAATACGCTTGGACAGCGTAACCGCCACAAGCGTGCATCGTGCCTTTGGGTTTTCCGGTTGAGCCAGAAGTATACAAAATAAACAATAAATCCTCTGAATCCATAATTTCAGCCGGGCAAAAATTGTTTTCGTTTTTCACTAAGTCATCGTACCAAATATCCTTTTCAGAATTCCAAGAAATTTCGTTACTTGCCCCGTTAGAAATTGAAAAATTTCTAACGGGGTTCGCTCTTTTAACGACAATAACCTTTTCTACTTTGGTATCCTTACTACCTTCGTCGGCATTGGCTTTTAAATTAATAATCTTGCCTCTTCTATAATATCCGTCAGCTGTAATTAAAATCTTTGCTTCTGTATCTTCTAATCTGGCTTTTAAGGCGTTGGGGCTAAAAGCAGAAAAAACAACCGCGTGAATCGCTCCAATTCTGGCGCAAGCCAGCATTGAAAATATTATTTCTGGAATCATTGGCAAATAAATTCCGACTCTATCGCCTTTTTTGACGCCTAATTTTTTTAAAGCATTAGCTAATTTATTAACCTCATAAAAAATTTCTCCATAAATGAATGTCTTTGATTTTTCTTCTAATGGCTCAGGCTCCCAAATTAAAGCAATCTTGTCTTTTTTGTCAGCTAAATTCTTATCTAAGCAGTTTTCCGTGATATTTAATTTAGCGTTTACAAACCACTTAAAATAAGGCGGCTCGTGTTCAAAAACCTTATCCCACTTTTTCTGCCAACTAATACTTTCAGCTAATTTTTCCCAAAACTTAAGCGGGTCTTTAGCCGCTTCTTCATAGATTGAGGCATCGTTTAACCAAGCGTTCTGTTTAAATTCTTCGCTTGGGTAATATAGATCTCCCTTTTTAATCATAGTATTTTAATTATAACATATTTATTCAAGATAAAAAATGGGGGGGTATAAACCCTCCCATTAATTTTCATTCAAAAAACTTAAAAAGTTTTAACCCGCCAGCCAGCCGCCGTCAACCACAATAATTGAGCCAGTCATATAAGAAGAATCATCTGACGCTAAAAATAAAACTGTATTAGAAATTTCCTCTGGCTTGCCCATTCTATGAAGCGGCACTCGCGCCAGTGTTCCTTCCATCACCTTAGGGTCAACTTTTAACGGGTCAACCATTGGCGTATCAATGGCTCCGGGAGCAATTGCATTAACTCTAATTCCATAAGGGGCAAGCTCTAATGCCATTGCCTCTGTCATTCCGGCAATTCCTCCTTTTGAAGCGCAGTAATGAGTAAGAGCCGGAAAGCCAACTCCCACTTGCCCCATCGCAATTGAAGCGATGTTAACTATCACTCCTGATTTTTGTTTAGCCATTTCTTTGGCCGCTGCTTGAGCGCATAAGAAATATCCCTTGAGATTAATGTCTATGGTTTTATCCCAATCACTTTCGGTTAATTCCAAAAATGGTTTGAATTGGCAGATGCCGGCGTTATTAACCAAAATATCAATTTTGCCGAATTTACTTATTGTTTGTTTTATCATTTCTTCAACTTCGGCTTTCTGCGATACATCGCACTTAACAGCCATTGCCTCGCCTCCAAACCCCTCAATCTCATCAACTACTTTTTGGCACTCTTCCAAAGAAATATCCGCCACAACCACTTTTGCTCCAGCTTTAGATAAAGTTAAAGCATCGGCTTTCCCCATTCCTCTTCTTCCGCCAGTTATAATAGCGACTTTTCCAGTTAAATTATTCATTTGTTTTTTTAATTAATTTCTACGCGACCTTTTCTATAATTATAATCAATTTTATAAAAATAAAAATGCCCTGCCTTCGGTTATCCGAAAGCAGGGGTAAAATTGTTAATGAGCTCTAATCATCTTTATCCCACCAGCGATAGGTCGCCCCGTCAAAATAATGGGGCACAATTACCGGTGGCCCTCCCTTGGCGATAATTACTTCGCCAATTTCAGGTCTTTGTTGTTTTTCTGAGCCCGCAACCGAAGTTTCCAAGTTGTAAAATGCTCGTCTGTAAAGGAGAAAAACCTTAGTAGCTTTTTCTCCAATTGCTCCAGCGTCCTTCAGGTCGCTAAGCATTGGCCGTCTATTTTCTCGTTTGTCCGTTTCTTTACCTATTTGACAAGAAATAATCACGGGCGCGTCTAACTCATCGGTCAAACCAGTTAAAAACGTTGCCACTCTTTTCTGCTCTTCAAGGTTATCCCTGAACTTTCCGGGAAACCGCAGCTCTTGGAAATTTTCAATAATTACTATCCCCAAGTCGCCTATTTCCCTTTTCAGCCTTTTTAATTCGGCAGAAATCGTGATGACATTAAACTCTTTCGGCTCTATCAGATAATAAATTTCTGCCTCATCTAATGCCTTTTGAGCAGGAACTATGTTTTTAGCACAAGCCCTACCTTTTATCAAAACGTCGAATGGGACACCGCTCTGGTTAGACAGAAGCTGTAATTTAAATCTTTGTTCCCACGTTGCGCTGCCGCAATAAATTGCTGGCATCTTTTCTTTCATCGCGGTGTAGGTCAACAAGCCAGAAACAAAGGAGGTTTTACCTATTCCTTTGTTTCCACCGACGCAGATTAATTCCTTTGGCAGAAAACCGCCAATCGCGTTGTTCAAATACTTATACGGCGTCTCACGAAGACCAGCGAGTTTTTGGAAATCAGACACTTTCATTCTTTTCATCTTTTTCCCGGTCGCTGATTTCTCAATTAATTCTTGAGCGACGACTTGAAACTCAGCTAATAACTCATCTGTGTCCTTCCCATCTTCGTAAGCCATCACAACTAATTCAGTACCCCTTTTAATAATTTCCCTTAAGATGGCTTTTTGTTTTACGATACGGGCGTGATGTTCCACGTTCTCTGCTGTCGGAGTTATATCTAAAATTGCCGCGAGATATGACGCTCCGCCTATACTATCAATCTGATTCTTTTTCCGTAATTCGTCGGTCAACGTAACTAAATCCACGTTAACCGACTTGCTATCCAACTCCAAAATCGCAGTAAAGATTTTTTGGTGCGCCTCCCGATAAAAATCATCGGGTGTTAAAATCGCTTGAACTTCGGTAATCTTACTACCATCAATCAGGAGCGAAGCAAGAGTTGTTTGCTCGGCCTCGATGTTTTGCGGCGGCAACTTGTGTCCATTCCTTTCCATATCCTCACCTCCATTTCATACTGGTATTTTTGCCAGGGTTTTAAAAGCCAACCTGGCCAATTCCTCTCTAGACCATAAATACCTTTAATGTCCGCTACCATACCCAAAACATGTTCATGGGAATAGGCGTTGTGTTTTACCGCGGCATAAAGAATTCTTCTAAACTTATTCTTTCTCCTGTGGTTGATGTGGATTTCGCCGCGAACAACGGTTAGACCAAGGATATGAGGGGTTGTTTTTCCGAAATTATCCCTCGTTTTCCGGTCCTTCACCTTGAAGCCTAATTCAGCAGGCACGCCAAGAAGTTCTTTTTTTGCGCCTTCCGAAATTGAATCGGATGCGAAATTAAAATCATCTGCATACACAGCCCATTTTTTTATGCCGTGCTTTTCACAAACATGGTCTATTCGCCTGCACATTGGCTTATAGACCCGGTTTAAGATTACTGGGCTGCAAGAACTTCCTTGAGGTAGTCGCCTCTCGCCGTCGTAGTAATAAGTGATAAACCACGACAGCGGCATTATCAAAGATTCATCAACTTTCATTCTTTTTAACGCCTGCACCACCTATTTCCATCACGGCGCTCGGAAAGCAATTCTCAATGTCAAAACGGAAAAAATGCTTATGCTCTTTTTCCAAGAAAGACCTACGCATAAGCGCCTGAACTGCTTTTTTAGGGTTTCGTTTTTTAACAAAACCAAAGGCGGCTGGATGTGAATAACTTATTCGTTCTAACCATTTTTGAATGGCTTTGAACGCGGCCTGAACATCAGGATGAGGAGCAAGTATCTCCCTATCCTTATGCGCTTCTTTTTTTATGAAGCGCCTAAAACCATACTGGAACGTCCTTTTGACCAGCCTTCGCTTTTCCATAATTTCATCTTCAAAAACTTCCTGCCTTCTTATCCAATAAGCCCTTCGCAAACATTTTTTTGAAGTCCCAATCACCTTAGCCAGTTCCTGTAAATTGGTGGTGAATTGAATGTCAAATGACGACACCACCAACTTCTTAAAGCCACTCTTTTCTTTCAACTTCGACATCTTCTTCACCATCCTTTCTTTTCAGATTTTTTATTTTTCAAAGACCATTATTTAAAAAAGAATACAGGCAAACTGAGTGTAAACGGCTGACCTCACCTGGTTCGTCCTTTCAGAATGATCGGGAACAAGCACCAGCGTCGCGCTCAAACCCGAGCGGAGGGGCTGAACTCGGTCATCTCCGGAGGAAACTCGATAAAGCAGCTCTCTTCGGAAAGGGTCTGGGCAAAGCCCAGTCCTTACCATCTCCCATTTTCTCCCCATTCTGAGTCAGATAGGGGTTTTGGACCTATTTCAAATCTTACCTCGCCGCATCTTCGGAAAGTGTTTTGAGGCTTGACTTGAAACAAACTCCCTGGGTGTCCGGAGTTTTTCGGCCTTGTTTTAATCCCAGTTTGCCTGTACTACCGTAGTATTAACATAAAAATATCTTAGGTGTCAATAAAAATACACCTAAATTAAGTCATTATAAAGCCATGGCTTTATAATGACTTAAGATTATAATTCTAAATTATAAATTAACATTAATAAATCCGTATAAAAAAACACTTTCTTTAATTCAGAAGTTTAAAATTATTTATATAGAAGTACTGTTAGGACAACCTCTAGAAACTCACTTTTCCGTCAAAATGTTCTTCCACTGCTTCGGCTTTCGTGGCATGAATTATTTGGTCTTGATGGTTAGGCGGAGAATAAATGGTGTAAAGCTTAAGCGGTTTATCAGCTGAAGTGTTGATAACATTATGAATAGTGCCAGCCGGCACTACGACTGCGAAGCCATCGCTTATTTCTGCTTCTTCTCCATTTAAAACCACTTTGCCGTTTCCACTTTCAAATCTGAAAAACTGGTCTAAGCCATGCACTTCTTCGCCAATTTCTTCATTTGGTTTTAAACTCATCAAAACTAACTGGCTATAATTGGCAGTAAAAAGCACTTTGCGAAAAAGTTCATTATCTAAAGTTTCTTTTTCAATATTAATAACGTATCCACGCATATCTATTTTAATTTTTAAAAAATTTAAACGACCTTTAAGTTTCTTCTTCTTATTATATTATAAATTATTTAGCCCAAGCAAGTTAAAAATGCCGCTCCGATTTTTACTGGAGCGGCATTTTATTCTTAAAATACCAAATATACTACATCGGCATTGACTGCTGTCTCTCCTTCATCATTTTAGGAGCGACTATAAGCATATACAAAGCACTCACTCCAACCAGAATGAAAATCACGCGGCTGAGAGATGCGCCAAAAATCGCCGAGACCAAATCAAAATCAAACAAGCCAATCAAACCCCAGTTCAAACCTCCAATAACCACGAGAAGCATCGTAATCCAATTAAGCGTTTTCATAATTTTTAACGATTTAAACTGCGACCTTTTAAGTAATTATAAAGCAAATAATAAATTAAACAAATGTTAATATCCACAAACAAAAAAGCCCTTTAGGATTTCTCCAGGGTGGGCTTAAACCTGTTAAGGGGGGTGGGCAGGATTGGTATTTTTTGAAAACGTAAACATCGCACACTGTATCCTGCTTTGCCTTTTGTAACGTTGGTTTCCTTATTAGGGAAACTTGCCTCACGACTTTCGCCGCCACCCCCTTCATTTTCCATTCCTCTTTTTTTAATTCCTTTTGGAAACTAAAAATAGCATAGCAAATCCTTTATGATTTTGTCAAGATTTGTTCTTAATCATACATTAAATAATTACCGTTGTGGCGTTCCTATTGGCCTAATTTGAATTGATTGGCTAGTGATACTGCCGTCAGAGTTTTGCGTGCCAATAACTGTTATATTATCTCCAACATTCAAGTCGTTCAAGTTTCCCTGAACCGATGTCAACACCGGCGTTGAACTTGAAACAAAAACAATTTTAGAACTTCCATCTTGAAGCTTAACTGTAATGCTTGTTGCGTCTTTAGCGATTATTTCTCCTCCGGCAAAATTGCCATTTTGGCCCGCTGACCTATTTCCATTTCTATTCGTCATATTAAATCCTCCGGTTTGCTGAAATCTTTGGCTGGCGCTGGTTTGGGTATTTGCGCTCTCGCCATATTTTATTCCTCCGTAAAAACCAAGTCCTGCAGCAATGACTGCCGCTATTAGAATTTTTAATATTGTTTTATTCATATTAATTTATAATGAAAAATATTTTAAGAATCGTCGACCGCAACTCATAATTCATTATTAAATGTTAAAATTTAACGTTAGAATAATTAGAATAAGTCATTATCAAGCCATGGCTTTATAATGATTTATTTACTCGTCTACGTCGCCTGTGTCGCAAATATAAACTCAAACATAAACATAAACCCAAACATAAACTAAAATTGTAAAAAATCTTAATATGGCTATTCATAACGAAGCGCCTCTATCGGATTTAAGCCCGCGGCTCTCCTCGCCGGATAATAACCAAAAATAATTCCGATCGCGGCGGAAACTCCGAATGCCAAGACAATTGAAAAAAAGGAAATACTGGTTGCGATGCCGGTAAAATACGTCACGCCAAAAGCTAAAAGCCAGCCAAAAATAATTCCCATAATTCCTCCGAAAAATGTCAGCATCACTGATTCAGATAAAAATTGCAAACTTATGTCTTTTTTCTTTGCGCCAATGGCTTTACGCAAGCCGATTTCGCGCGTCCTTTCAGTAACCGTTGTCAACATCATATTCATAATGCCGATGCCGCCGACAATTAAAGAAATGCCGGCAATCGAAGCCAAAAGAATGGTGAAAGTATTTGTTACTGAAGAAGCGGCTGAAACAATATCGGACTGATTCAACACCTGAAAGTCAGCCAATTGAGCATTGGAAATATTATGTCTCTCTAATAATAATTGAGTAATCTGTTGCTGAATAGTCGCCATATCACTTTGATTATCCGCTTCAACGCTAATAGTTGTGACATAAGTATCACCGGCTAAAAATCTTTGAGCGGTGGATAGCGGCACAAAAATTACATCGTCTTGATTGCCAAAACCAGTGCCGCCTTTTGATTTGGTGACGCCGATAACTCTAAAATCAATTTTATTGATGCGAATGGTTTGTCCGATTGGCTCTGTGCTTGAACCAAAAAGGTCATTGGCCGTAGTGGGACCAAGCACTGCCACTTTTGATAAACTCTGTATATTTTGGTCAGAAATAAATGCGCCAGTATCAATCTGAACATTACGCACTTCAGGATAGCTTGCCACAGTGCCTACCACTTGAGTATTAGTGTTTGTGCCTTTAGCGACTATTTGGTATCTACTGGAAATTTCCGGCGCCACAGCTTTAGCTAAGGTGATTTCGTTTTTAATCGCGTCGGCGTCAGCTTGAATCAGCGTTTGGGCTGAACCGCGGCCAGCACTTACTTGCGTGCCAACCCCGCGCTGGAAACTTGGCATCACCAAAACCAAATTTGAACCAATTGATTGAATGCTGGCGTTAATTGACCCCTGCGCTCCCTGACCAATCGAAATCATCGCAATGACTGAGCCAATACCAATGACAATGCCAAGAATAGTCAATCCTGATCTGGCCTTATTAACTGTGATAGCTGAAAATGTTTCTTGTAATGTGTCCTTTATTGTCATGATTAATAATTATTAACTAAGCGACGACTGATATTTTTTTCATCTTCTATAATTTCTCCGTCTTTAAGGTGAATAATTCTCGTAGCGTGTTCTGCCACATAACGTTCGTGAGTAATCAAAATAATTGTGCGATTTTCGTCTTTGTTTAGTCGTTGAAAAGTAGACAAAACAATTTCGCCTGTTTTAGTGTCAAGATTGCCGGTTGGTTCGTCAGCCAGAATAATTGTTGGGTCATTAACTAAGGCGCGGGCAATCGCTACTCTTTGCATCTGACCGCCGGATAATTGGTTAGAAAGATGATGAAAGCGGTCTTCTGGCAAACCAGCAGAAATTAAAGCCGCTGTCGCTTTTTTTTCTCTTTCAATATTAGACACACCAGCGTAAATCAAAGACAACGTCACGTTACGCAACACGCTGGCTCGTGGAAGAAGATTATATGATTGAAACACAAATCCAATTTTATCAATTCTCACATCGGTCAGCTCATCATCAGACATTTTTGAAACATCGCGGTCGTCAAGAAAATAAGCGCCGGATGTCGGAATATCCAAACAGCCAAGTATATGCATCAAAGTTGATTTTCCAGAACCAGACGGACCCATAATCGCCGTAAATTCCCCGTCTGAAATTTTAAATGAAATATTTTTTAAGGCAAATGTTTCCGCGCTCTCGGTTTTATAAATTTTTGAAATATTTTGGCATTCTATCATATATTACCTTTACCTTCCGAAACCGCCGCCTCCTAAACCGGGAATTCTCAATCCTCCAGCACTTGATGATTGCGTCGCGGTAGTAGCATTAGAAGTAATAGTTTGAGTCACGACTTCTTCTCCAACTTCAAGACCGCTGATGATTTCTACCATTGTGTCGTTAGAAAGGCCCTCTGTAATAACTTGTTGCCGAGGCGTAGTGGAACTTGCCGTCATAATTTCCACATAAAAAATACCTCCTTGCTGTTTTACGGCAGAATTAGGCACCATTACGACGTCTTGTTTAACATCTGTAATTATAGCCGTTGATACGCTCATACCGGGCTTTATCCTTTCATCCTGGTCGTCAAAGCCTATTTTAACGCCGTAGTTAACCACGCCCTGGCTCACCGTGCCGAGAGTATCTATATCAATTACCGTGCCCGCGATATTTAAATCAGAAATAGCGTCAAAAGTAATATTCGCTTTTTGTCCTATTTTAACTTTGGCAATATCAACTTCATTAAGAGTTATTTCTGCTATACGCTGATTGCTGACAAGAGTAGCGACTGTTGCGCCGTTTGAAATGGTATCGCCTTTTTTAAAATTAAATTCGGCAATAGTGCCGCTAAAAGGCGCGTATACGGAATAATCCGCCAATTTATTTATTGCCTCATCTAAGGTCTGTTGCGCTTGTTTAACTTTAATTTCTTGATCGGCAATACTAAAATCGGTTTCTATGAGTGCCTCTTTGCCTGATTGAATCGTGTCTTTTGTGGAAAGAAGATTTAAAAGATAGGTATTGGTCGTGCCGGTGTAAGAGTTTAAGCTTGACTGGTAGGTTGTAATCGCTGAAGGAACGCTGACACTGTTATTTTTCAGCGTATCGGAAACAAAACCGATATAATTAACAGATTCTTTAACCGTATCCGCTATCATTTTTATCGTATCATAAGTTTCTGAAATGAGTGATTCTGTACTTGCTGTATCGGAATTTCTGCTAGTGGCTTTGTAGTCATCAAAATTTTGATCGTATTTTTCTTTGGCTGACAAATATAAAGAATTCACATCATTTTTATATTGAACGGCTTTTGCAGCCGCTCCTAAATTACTCATTTGGTCAACATACCAATCAATGTTTTGTTGATTTTTACTTAAGACGTTACTAAAAAAAATCTCGTTTAATCCACTCATCACGGTAGGCAGGTTAAGAAAAGCATTAGAAACTGTGTTAAAACCATCCTCATAAGACTTAGTCAAAGCATCTAACGCCTTTTCTTTAACGCCTCTTAAAGCCCCGACCGCTGTTTGAAGCCCTTGCATTTTTTCAAGTTCTATTTTTGCTTGGTCAAGATTTATTTTCGCATCTTCCACCGTCTTTTGAGCATCAGAGTTATCAACTTGAAGCAAAAGTTTCCCCTTTGCCACTTGTTGACCATTCTCCGCGCCGATATAGATAACATCGCCAGAATCTTTGGCTTTTATGTCCACTTGATCGGAGGCGGAAACTTGTCCGCTGCCTGAAACTGATATAACAATTGTTCCCTTGGTTGCAGCAGCAGTTACATAACTCGTTGTGTTAGCCGCAGGAAATAAAATTCCGCGGCCAAAATAAATCGCCAATAAAATTAAAAGCGCAATTGCGCCAGACTTGACTTTGTGCTCGGTTATTTTTTTAAAAAATCCTGAAAGCATTTTAAAAAATAATTTAAAATAATCTGCGTGCTTAAAAAACCCTGATAAGTTTCGCTTCAATCTGGCCTTGGTCATTTGGTGAGCCGATAACTGTCACGTTATCGTCCACTTTCAAATCATCTTTTGTTATAGTTTGCCTTGCTTTCTGAATGACCGTGCTAGTACTAATCAACACTATTCTTTCTATATTATTTTGGCCTTTAATTACTAAATCCGAATTAATTTTAATGATTTGGCCGAAAACGCCGTGGCTTTCTATAAAGTCGCCATCAGGCGATGCTGGAAATCTGCCTAAAAATCCACCTCTTGGTCCGGCAAAATTACGCTGGTAATTTTCCGCCCAGCGATAAGAAAATCGCGCTTTCGTTTCGCCGATAAATATGCCCGCGCCGAAAATTAAAATAATAATTATAATGCTTACTAAACCGATAATAATCTTTTTAAGAATATCCGGCTTCATCGCTAACTTCATTATTTTATTTTCCTTGTTATTTTCATTCTCGTCCATAATAGGTTTATATTATTATGCGAAATTAAAATTTCGCTTTAAATATCCAAAAAGCATTCTTTTTTTGTATAAGAATAATTTAAGCGTAAAAACTGCCAAACCTAAACTAATTATGAATACGACTAAACCAATAATCGGTAGCGATTCTAAAATTGCCAAACTGAAATTTCGCCACAAATTGACAAAAGTCGAGAAATCGCTTAAAGCTGCCGAAATAAAATAATAAGTTCCGGAAGTTTTTATTTGATTAATAAGCATCAGCAAAGAAAAGGGAAGGGCGGCAAGCGAAACTACTAACATAGCCACAAAACTAAAAAATATTTTCTTCGTCTGATGCAATTCTTGTTCGCGATAAATTGCCCTAATAATTTTATCAAAAATTCCCTCCGGCAGCTCCGGAGAATTCAAATTATTAAATAATGTTTGATAATCTTGACGCATAAATATCTTTATTTATTAATACGAATAAAGGACGCCCTTTGGTGCGCCCCCTATCAGCTAATTACCTAATTATCTGATTTTTGGCTTCTTCCCAGAAAGCCGGATTATTCTGCGTTGTTTTCTGCCAATACCACCACTCAGCGCCCCATAAATAAAATTCTTTCAAACCGCTATATCTCGCGAAATCAAGATTTTCTTTAAATTTTTTTAAACTCATTGTTTTTTCTTGCTCTTTAAGCGGACAGTCCTTAAGAAATGACTGGCACCAAGGTTCGGTTTGAAGTTCAACACCAATTACTTCTTTGCCGAATATTTTTTTGATAATTTCGGCCCTATTCCCATAAAAAGCGGGAGTCAAAGGATAACTAATATAAATATTTAAAGGCGAAAACCAAACTTTTCTGTACATTGTAATGCCGACTAAATCCCCTAGCCCAGCCGAGCCAAACCAAAAAGACCATTCGCCGCTATCAGAAATAATAACCGGCCTTTTATCAAAAGATTTAACCAAGCCTATTTCTTCCTTCAAAAAATTTTTATCTGTCCAGGGACACTCGCCAAATTCAAAAAGCGGCTCGTTTTCAACTTGCCAGTATTTAACTGCCCCCGAATTACGATATCTCAATACAACACTTTCAAGCATATCTAAAATTTCTTTTTGCTGTTCTTCTTTACTTAGGCCATTAGCCCATTGAGGTAAATGGCATTCTGGCCAGCGGCCAGTTTTCATTCCAATTACTAAAATTATCTTTGCCCCTTTTTTATCCGCTTCGTTAATCTGCCAATCTAAATCGTCAAATTTATAATTATTTTGGAGCGGCTCAATTAAATCCCAATGTATAGCTAATTTCAAATTTTTTACTCTTAAATCATCCAATAGAAATGAATAATTTTCTTTCCAGTTCAAGCCGAGATTTTCTGATTGCTTTTGAGAAAAATTTACGCCCCAAACAATTCTATCAGCTTGAGGCGGAGAAATAATAAAAAAGGAGACGGCAAAGAATAACAACAAAATTAATCCCAACCACAAAATCGTTTTCAGAATTTTTTTAATCATTAGGCTTCTAACAGGGTTTATTTTAAAGCCAAAATAACCAAACCGACGCCAATAAGCAAAACAGCTAAAATTTTTTGAAAACCGCTGGCGCCACTCATTTTTTCTTTTAGCATATTCGGCCGCCAATAAGACAATATAAAAACAAACGACAAAAGGAAAACGTCGCGCGTGCCTTCTAAAGCGTTGATTATAGGCACTTGAGCTGGCTCACCTAGAAAAACCGAGTAAAACTGCAATAATCCGCCCGCAGCGCCCAAAATTTGAGCCAAAACAATAAGACCTGAAACCTTAAAGCTGATTTTTGGAGCGTTGAATGACTTTCTAAAATCGGGGAAAATAATAAAAAAACTAGCGGTTCCCAGGCCTACGCCCATTAGTGTCAAGAAAAGCCCGCTCAAAAAATCGGTTTTTAAAAAAAGAATTTTAGTCAAGAAAAAATTCAGTGAAAGAAGAAAAGCGCTTATAGCCGGGTATTTTAAATTCTTTAAATCAGAAAAAATATGAGAGAGTTTTTTTGAAGAAATTAGGACTGAACCGCCAACCAGCAAAATAAAGGCGATAATGGTAAATAGACCCAAAGATTCAAGGCCGGGAAAAAACAAAAAGAAAAGTAAAAAACTGAAAATCGGCATAAAACCGTTCATTGCCGGCACAACCCTTGAAACCTCAAGCCGATGAATTCCTTCGTACAAAAACAGAATGCCGAAAATTCTGATAAAACCAGAGGCCAAACCGATTAAAATGAAATCTATTGATGGAAAATTTATGCCGAAAGGAATAATCAAAATAGCAATTAAAAAAGTCAAAGTGCCGACCCAAAAGGCGTAAACTTTTGGTTCGTGAACCGGCCCTATTAAAATATAACGGTCAAATAAAGAAACGACCGCTAAAAGAAAATAAGCTAAAATTGCTGCTAAAAACCAGGTCATAAAATAGAATTGACAACGCGTTCAATATTATAAGTTCCCATTTTTTCTGTTTCAATAAAACCCTGCATTGCCGCTTCTGCCAGCCAGCCGCTTTCCAATAAATCAAAAAGCCACTCTTCAACATAATTGAGATTCTCCTGTAAAATTCCCGAACCTAATTTTAAAAGCCATTCCCGATTAAAATCTTCTTGGGAACCAATGGTTGGCGCGATAATTATCGGGATACCAAGGCCGGAATAAAACGATAATTCACTCGGCTTAGTCCAAAGGATATCGGTTTTCCGCAATGCTTGGTTGAATTTTTTAAAATAATCAGAAATATTTGATTCGTAAATGATTTCAACATTCAAGCTAGAAATAATTCTTGCAAAATAATCACGCACCTCGCTTCTGATACCGACGGAGACGATAAATTTTATTTCTGAATTTTTTATTTTTTGAGCTAAACTATGCATGGCTTTTAAGGCAATTTCTTTTTGGGCGCCAGCGCCGCCAATACTGAAAAGAATTGTCAAAGGATGGTCTGATTTTTTGGGTAGAGCGCCCAGAAATTCAGAAATAAGAGTTTGATAATTTTCAAAATATTTCTTTTTTGGGTCAAGATTAAAAAGCCGAAAAGCTAAATCATTTTTTAAAATTTCGTAATTCTCTCCTATATTTTCCATTGGCAAAGGACAACCAGTCAAAAAAATATTCTCTTTTTTGACGCCATAAAAATGAAGCCGTTCTTTTACCCGTTCATTAGGAACTAAATATTTAATTTTACTGATTGACGGCTGAAGCGGCGCCCAAGTGCGCGAAATGTCGGCGTCGCAAACAATACAGAAAATTTCTCCCGGGTATTCAAAAACTTCTGCCATAAAAGCCGACGCAAAAAAAGTAGTCAGTAATGGCAAACGAGAATTTTCTTTTTTTAATTTTTCAATTAAGTCCCTTCCCCATCCTTTTTTAATTAGAGAATAAAGATTTTTAAGGACTAAGTCGGGCTTGGAGAGGTCTCTTTTTGGATAAAACTGAGGAATTTTTTGAAAACTGTCGTAAACTTTAAAAATAAACTCCCCAATTAAAGGGATTCTTTTAAGATTAGAAATGGATTCGTAAAACCGACGCGACCCTTCCCAAATTGCTCTATCTTTCTCGGGGATACCGAGATAATGATTGGCCTTAATAATTTCGTCTTTAAAAGCCAAGCGCCTCAATGGGAAAGCAATTCGCTGATGGCCATAGCCCATATCAACAGTGATGAGCCAGGTCTTCTTTCCTAATGGTTGTGGCATATATTTTATTTTAGCAAATTTTACCCACTAAGCAATTTTTTAAGCATCACAAGGCTGCGGCGGTGTCGGCTTTTTATAGTGTTAAGCGGCTCGCCTAAAATTTCGGCGATTTCCCGAAAGTTGAAATGGTCGTTATAGTAAAGAAATAAGAGCATTTGATATTGAACTGGTAAATTTTCCACAATCGAATTTACTTTTTGTTTATTATCAGCTCTCTCCAGAATTTCGCTTGGACTTGGCGCCGGGTCAGCCAAGGTTTCAGTTAAAATATTTTCTCCTTCTTCGTTATCAAATTCGGAAAAAGGCGTAGTTTTTTTCTTTTTTATAAAGTCAAGCGAGGCATTTTTGGCAATAGTAAAAATCCATGTCTTAAAATTTCCTTTTTGGGGGTTAAAACCCTTAAAATTTCGCCAGGCCCTCATAAAAACCTCTTGCGTAATATCTTCAGCTTCCTGGGAACTATTGATATAACGATACACAAAGCCGTAAATCGCCTTAAGATAACGCTGAATCAAAATCTCCAGCATTTTTTCATCGCCTTTCAAATAATTGGCAATTAATTGTTCATCGGAGTAATTCATTTTACAAAAAATACCATTTATTTTATTAAAAATCCAGAGAAATAAAAAGGGCTCTATTGACGCAATTGATGCAGTCGCAAGAGCCCAACGAGGTTTGACGGCTTTGACTTATCGTCGAATCAGCTTGTAGTAGCCGCTGGCCGCGATAATAAAGCCGAGGATTTCAAGAGGAATTTAAGAGATTGCCCGAATCAGATGTAATAGTATGAGGAGCGCTGTCATTATTAGCCCATATTACTTTTGTACCTGTCTTGATGGTTAGTGCTGCTGGATTGAATGAAAAATTTTTTATGTTTACGGTAACGCTTGCTGGCGCTGGCGCGGGATTTTCAGAAGTAGAATTAGGTCCATAAATAGGTGGAGGTACAGGCGCCGTAGGTGCAGGAGTAAAAATATCTACTAAAATCATATTAAAGGTCTTATTAAAAATAATAAAATAAGTTGCGATAGCAACAACTATTATGCTGGCTATAATTATTTTTTTCATATTTTTAAATTAATTAGGTGCGGCGGCCTAAAACCCAAAACATTAAGACCGATAATAAGTATAGAATAGCAAAATGGATTAGTAAAAACAATAACACAAAACTTAAAGCGTAACCTTCAATAAAATATCTAATTTGTAAGGCAAGAGCGATAACTCCTGCCACAGCCAAAGATTTCAGCCATATATTTTCAAACTTTTTTGCCAGGAACAATCCGACAACTCCCCAAAAAAATCCCGCTGGTATTTTATTTCTAAAATAATAATCTGGCACGCCCCATATACTCTCCAAACCATGTATGAAATAATCAACAATAGTGAAAAGAAAAATAACTATCAAAAGAATGACGCCGATAAAAATAACATTAATAAATTTTTCTTTCATAAGATACATAAGATATATTAATATTATACATTATATTTGCAAACAAAAAACCCTAAATAAGGGCTTCTTGTAAAAAGTCGTCCGTATTATTGTATTAGCGCTGCGCTCCAGGAACCGTCGCCGGAAGAGGCATTGGGATAAAACCGCCGCCAATTATAATGCTTGTAACCTGTGATAATATACTTGTTAGACGGTCAAGAAGTCCGGTAATCTGGACTGCGGCACCAACTTGAATCGGATTTTTTACGGTGATTGTCCTGCCGTCACTCGTTTGAATAACAAACGAGCCGTCGGCATTAACAGTTATAACTTTACCGCTATACGTTGATGGAAAAGCTGGAATTGAAAGGTCGCGCACAATGTCGGCGTTCAAGGTTTGTCCATTATCTTTTGTTTCGCCATAAATATTTAATTGGTCGCCAACCCTAAGATCAGAAAGTTGAATCCGAGTACGATTACTGTCAAGAATTATGGTTTGCGCGTCAATATTTATGACATATTTTCTCATACGTTCCCATGTCGGAGCGAAAGCCTGCGGTACAGCCAGGTTTTTTAACGTGGCGTTTGAGGAAGCTGACTCAACGCCCATAGGACAAATAATTGACTGTTTTATGCTCCCACTTGCGCCAAAACCGTAGCACGGATAACCTTGCGATTGGGCAACAATAAGCGTTGCCGGCGTTGTCAAAGCAGAGATAGAAATAAGGTTAACATTGTTTAACTGAATAAATTCGCTTTGTACCGGCTTTGACAAGTCCCTGACCAGATATGCTTGGATGCTGCCATCAGTATTGTAATAACCAAAAACATTAATCTGGTCGCCGGCTGTGAAATCGCTTAAGACGGCCAGCGTTCTGTCGCGCAAATAAAGTTTAGTTGAAACATCTACTTCTATCCTATACGGCTGATTGTTTATTTTTGGCGTCGGGCAAGCTACGCTGGTGCCTTTTGATGCGTCCCGGCTGCCGAATTCGTAGCACGTTGTATTCAAAACACCACTACTACTTTTATCACCCTCCATCCCCATTAAAGGATAAATAGACGGATTGCTAGCAAGAATTTCTGCGGGTAGGTTTGTTGCGGAAACGCTTTCAACTGTAAGATTATTAAATTGGATAAATCCGTAATCCACGGGTGGCGGTACTGGTACTGGCGCCGGATAAACGGTTGTTGTTGGAGTGATATATCCCGACCCACTCGCGCCGCTACCTACACTTTGCGCATTAACTATAAGAGCCACTACTAAAAATGGACTAAAAACTAAAAATTTTAATTTAATCATTGTTTTTTATTTATTAATATCGACCTTTATTATTTCAATAAGCCAAATATAATATTCTTTAATTTATTATACTGCCTTATCTAAAAATAACAATACCCTTTTGCCAAAAAACCTGCCTGTCGGCAAACAAAAAACCCCGGTTAAGGGGTTTTTGTGGATAATGTTTACCCCGTTACTTGATGCCTTACGCTTTTAGCGCAGGACCAAATGAACAGAGTAAGCCCAAATAGCTTGCCACGGGATTCCAATAGTTTGTGGTCAAGTAACGGGGTTTACCAGCGATTTCTGCTGCCTCCGCCAAATCCTCTGCTGTCGCGGTTAAATCCGCCTTGGCGAGGAGCTCTTGGCTCCATAGGACGAGCTTCATTCACTGTGATGTTTCTGCCCTCAATATCCTTGCCGTTAAACATTTCAATAGCTTTTTGCGCCTCTTCATCGGATGACATTTCTACAAAGCCAAATCCCTTTGAACGGTTAGTCATCCTATCAATGATAACTGTCGCCGATTCAACTGTCCCAGCTGCTGAAAAAGTCTCTTTTAAAGTAGCGTCGGTGGTGCTATAAGGCAATCCACCCACATATAATTTTTTTGCCATACTTAATTTCTTATAATTTTATTACTTAGTAAGTCGACCAACTATCTTATTTCTTTTCTACTGCTTACTTTTAATAAAAACATAAGAAAGAAACTTAATAGAAACTTACGGTATTACACTATACCTATTTTTGTAAAAAGTCAAGCGCTAATGAGTTTTAATCTCTCATAAATTTCGCTCGTCAATTTCCTGGATAATTCTCGTCTTTTCCAAAACGAATTACTTTCCGAAACATCTTTATTTCGAATTCTATTTAACTCTAAAAGTACCGCGTATCTTGCATGTCCCAAATCAATGTTGGACTTAATATTAGCGTCTTCTATTCCCTGATAAATCTGTTTCAAATAATTGTATTTATTTGGAATATTCATTTCTCGATTAGGTTTAAGGCGGCGCGAAAGATTATTTAAAAGCGATGGATTTAATTCAATGTGTTTAATAAAGTCGTGAATTGCCACAAAAAAATCAAAACCCGCGGGTGTTTTTAAGACCTTTTGGAATTTTTTATCTAAGCCGATTTTCGCCTTTCTCACTAATTTCATTATCTACATCATACCACAATTATAATTAAATAGCTATTGCAAAAAAGGGGCCGTCCTAAATAGGGCGCGCCTCTTATTGTCTTTAATTATGAAGCCTGTTTTTCCTTTTTCAAAAGCAATAATGGGCGTGCCGCATGCCATAAGTGAGCTCGATACCGTTATAAATCATCGCAAGCTAATTGAACTTATGTGCCCCGCTGTTCCGGTTGACCGCCGCGAATCTCCTGATACTTTTTCTTATATTTCTTAATTGTCGCTTCCACCCCACTATACGGAATTTCAACCCGCAAAAGATCAATGGCGTTTATGGTATCGTAAATATCAAGTTTATTTTCAAGCTTGTAAATGGCATCTCGCCACAAAATCGCTTTTTCGTATTCTCTTTTCTTCGCTGCTTCTCTTTCTAATTTTTTCATCATATCAATGAAAGCGTAATATACCCCTTTCTCCGCTCCGCCTCTGCTAATCGTCCTATCTTTGAAAGGAATGCGGAGAACCGATTTCTGTTCTTTCATCATTTGCCGAATGCGGCCGGTTCTCTGCCAATTAAAAGCCGTGGAAATAATTTTGGTGTAAAAATCGCGAGCTCTATCAACCTTATCTTTGGAAATATTGGGAATCGCCTCTATCGCCTCCAAAAGCCGCCAAGCGCCTACTTCAATCATTTCCAAACTCCACCAAGGTTTGGTCGATGCCCACCAAAAAGAATCACTGGCCAAAGCCGCATCTATTTTATCTCTTAAAATGGGATATCCGGGAGCGTCAACTGGCACTTTATAAAATTCTCCCAAAACCATATTCAGGAAATCCCACTGGAATTTATGGATAATATTCTCGGGGTCATTCCAGGAAAGAAATTGAATATT
>CAYIWD010000003.1:0-38580 GCA_964367055.1 uncultured Candidatus Saccharibacteria bacterium | reverse complement strand
AGGATTTGAACCTCCAAGCCTTTCGGCACCACCACCTCAAGATGGCGTGTTTACCAGGTTTCACCACCCGCGCGTATCTGTATATTTTTATAGATTTTTATTAATTATTTTTAATGCCTTTTCTATTTTCTGCCGTTTTCGCGAAAGGCAAATTACGTTCTTATCATAATATACTTTTGGCAATAATTTCAATGATTCCGCCTTTGCGTATTTTAGTTGATAAACCGAATCATTAACGCTTTTTGTAATATGTCCTTTTATTTTCAAAAAATTAGAAATTTCTTTTTGAAGCCAACCAATATGACTTTTGCTCGCCGAAACAAAAACACTATAAAACATATAGCTAGATCTCCAGCGCGGATCCCAATAAGAATAAAAAGTTCCATCGCCATCAAAGTGGCCGCGTAAAAAATCAAAAAAATAACTTTTTGGAATTTTTATGGCCGCTATTATTTTCGTTTTTCTTGGCATTAGGCCGATAATCATTAAAAATTTATAAAAATTAACATCACTGAATTGGACTCTTTTATGTAATTTGCCAGAACCAGAATGTTTAAATCCTATTTTATTTTTAATATTTAAACATTTAATAAAATTTTTAAGCTGCTCTTCGTCTTTTGATGTAATTTCTATATGTCTTCCATCCGTTGATAAACTTCCATCGGTTGTTAAAAGCCCTATCGCGTAAGCAAAATTCGACGACCACTTAATTTTAACTTTTTCTAACGGTTTCATAGTAATTATTTTTCTTTTTCTCGTCTTTTTCCCATCTTCTTTACTGCATTTTTATTATTTTTTCCGCTCTTCCCTACCCCAAATCATTATATCATACCTCAAGCTATTAGCGTATACCTAATATATATATAAAAAATTAAACAAATATAATATAAATAGTAAAATTTGCTTTTAATTTAAAGTTGTTTACGCCGCCACGCCGATTTTTTGACGTGATCTTTTCTTGGAGATATTGCGCAAGAAATAAAGTTTTGACCGATGGACTTTTTTTGGAGAACTTAAAATTTTCACTTTTAAAATATTAGGTGAATTAATCGGGTAAATTTTTTCTACTGCTACTCCGGCAATAGTTGCCCTAACCGTAAAAGTCGCGCCAATTTCATTGCCGTGTTTCCTAGCCAAAACTATGCCCTGAAAACTGCCGAATTTATCCTGAACAGAAATCATAGCTCCGGATTTTATTCGATCTAAAATTTCTTTATCAATCATACGATGACATATTAGCAACTACTTATTTATTAGTCAACTTTTTCAAAATCAATTTTAACTCTTCCGGTAAACCGGATTCAATTTTAATTCTTTGGCCACTCGTCGCTTCAAATTCCAATGATTCGGCGTGAAGAAATAATCTTTTCAAACCAAACGGATTTGTTTTTAAGCCGTAAAGAGCGTCGCCAACAACAGGATGCTGAATTGAAGCCATATGAACTCTAATTTGGTGTGTGCGACCGGTTTTGGGCATCACCTTAATTAAAGAAAAATATAACAAATTGCGACGATCGTCCTGATTTGTTATATGAAAATATTTCAGCACACGATATTCCGTAATCGCTTCTTTTTCCATTTTACCTTGCCAGATGGTTCTTTTAATTGTGCCGGGTTTAAGATAAATTGGTTTTTTTATAACTCCGGTTTTTGGCTCAACCCTGCCATAAACCAAAGCCAGATAAGTTTTTTTAATTTGCCCGACCTTAAAAAGATTTTTTAAATATTCAAAATATTTCTGGTTTTTAGCAACTAAAATAACACCGGAAGTGTCTTTGTCCAAACGATGCACAATACCCGGCCGGATTTCTGGTTGATCACCGACATTCTTAATTTCCGGATATTTTTTTAGCACCCAATCAACCAAGGTCGGCTCATTAATTCTTAATTCTGCATTCTTAATTCTTAATTGCGTGCTGTGTACCAGCACGCCTGCCGGCTTATAAACCGCCAAGAAATTTTTATCTTCATAAATTACGCGAATTTGATTTTGCATTATATTTTTTTTACTTAACCTTCTAAATAATTTGAATAAAAAGCAACGGCAAACAGAATAACCGTAAGCAATAACCACCTTGTTCCCCATAACAACTTTTCCTTTTTGGTTAGTGGCAATAATTGGGGTACATTTTGTTGATCGTCATCAAAACAGGTAGATTTTATATACACACCAAATATGTAAATTAAAAGCAAGACAAGGGGTATGTTCCAAATCAAATACTCCTTATCTATATTGTAAGGATTAAAAACTTTTCTCCCTCCAAAATTAAAATATGGTGGCTTTTATTTAACAGCTAAAGCTGATTTTCCAATTAAAATTCCGTCTTGTTTTTTTATAAGATTTTTTGCTTTTACCAAAAATTTGCTGGCTTCTAAAATCTCAATCAAAACCGGTATGTTATTTTTGGTAAAATGGACAACAACGTCTCCGACTTCTTTGGCGAAATCAATCGGCTCGTCGGTAATTTCCCACATTAAAATATCAGCGTCTGGTTCGTATGAAATTTTTACTTTATTTTTATTTTTCATCATATTGTTTTATTCTTCCTGGATAAAATGTGATAACTTTTATAACATCAAATTCTTGTTTATATACTACTCTTAAAACGTGATTTCTGTCAATTTTTCGCTGGGCGATTAAAAGCGGCAAGCGCGATTTATCAACTAAATCCGGATTTTCTAATGTTTTTACAACTTGTTTTTCGACAATTAAAAATTTATGCCTTTTTAGAATTTCAAATTTGTTTCTGGCGTGTTTGGTAAAAATTATCATAATTTAGTTTTGGTGCCCGGGGAGAGACTTGCACTCTCACGTCCTTACGAACAATGGATTTTGAGTCCATCCTGTCTGCTAATTCCAGCACCCGGGCAAATTTTCATTGATAATAACACCAAAAAACGTTATAGTAAAGATATGGCTAAAGTTATCACAATTTGTAATGCAAAGGGTGGCGTGGGAAAAACGACGACCGCCATTAATCTCCCCGCATACTTAGCCGCTCTTGGCAAAAGAGTTTTATTAATTGATTTTGACCCGCAAGCGAATGCCACTTCTGGTTTGGGTTTTGAGCCGAAAAAAATAACTGACCATATTTATCACGCCATTTTCGGCTACGCGGAAATCGCCAATGTTATTAAAAATACCCTGCTTTATAATTATCACATTATTCCCGCTAACCAAGATTTGGCTGGCGCTTTAATAGAGCTTGTCGGTTTAGATGAGCGAGAATTTTTTTTGAGAAAGTTTATTAACCGCTTACGGCATGAATACGATTATATTTTTATTGATTTGCCGCCAAGCTTAAATTTATTAACTATTAACGGCTTAGTGGCGGCTGACGAAGTTTTAATTCCGATTCAATGCGAATATTATTCGCTTGAAGGATTAAGCCAGCTTTTAGAAATCGTTGATTTGATTAATAACAATCTTAGTCGTCAAATAAATATTGCGGGCGGGTTACTTACAATGTATGATAAAAGAGAAAAATTATCGCGAGAAGTGGCATATGAAGTCAGAAAAAATTTCCCTTATTACGTTTATGAAGCCGAAATCCCCCGCTCTGTGGCTTTGGCTGAAGCGCCGAGTTTTGGCAAACCGATAATTTTATACGACCCGAATTCTCCAGGCGCCAAAGCGTACGAAAGGTTGGCAAGGGAAATAATAGTGCTAGAAATTTCTAATATCTAACTTCTAAATTTATGCCATTAGGAAAAGGTTTAGCTTCATTAATTCCGAAAAAAAATGATATTCAACAACCTCCTCAGGCAGAAGATTTTACTACTTCAAAAATAAGTCAAACGATAATCCCTCAAAACGAAAAGCCGTCGGCTCATCAAGACGCCATCTTCCATATTGAAGTAGATAAAATCAAGCCTAATCCTCATCAACCGCGCCGCAATTTTGACGAAGCGACTTTAAAAGAATTAGCTGCTTCAATTCAGGAATTCGGCATTCTTCAGCCGTTAGTTGTTTCCAAAATTGAAACAGAAAATGAAATGGGCACGAGCGTTGAGTATGAACTGATTACTGGAGAAAGACGACTAATGGCCACCAAAATACTGGGCTGGGAAAGAGTACCGGTAATTATCAGGAAAATTTCCCAAAAATCAGAAAAATTGGAACTAGCGGTTTTGGAAAACCTTCAAAGAGAAAATCTTAATCCAGTTGAAACTGCTCGCGCTTACGCTAAGCTTCAGGAAGAATTCGGCATCACCCAAAGAGAAATCGCCGGGCGTTTGGGAAAAAGTAGAGAAACTATTGCCAATACTCTAAGATTATTAAATCTGCCGACTGAGATTCAAGACGCGGTGGCAAAAAATCAAATTAACGAAAGCCAAGCGCGACTGCTTTTAATAATTGAAGACCCGCTTCAACAAAAAAATCTTTTTAATGAATTACTGAATAATAATTTAAGCGTCAGAGAATTACGCCAGCGCGTCAAAAAAAATAGCAAAATACAAAATACAGAATACAAAATACAAACCGCGGTTGACCCGGAAACAAATATGCTCCAAGAAAAATTAATTGAACTTTTAAGCGCGCCGGTAAAAATAGAAAAATCCGGCGACGGCGGCAAAATCATTATTACTTTTTATTCACCAGAAGAAATTCAATCGATAATCGATAAATTGCACCCTAAATCCTAAATTTTATATTCTATACTAATCTATAACTTATCTCTTTCACCCCTTTTATCTTTTTTAATTTCAGAATCACTTTCTCTATTTTTTCTTTATCAGATAAATCGCAATAAATTCTTAAATTCGGAAAATTTTCTGTCTGGGGGACATTAACTTTGTTAATGTTAATATGAGAACGCGAAATAACCGCAGTGATGTCTTTTAAAATTCCGATACGGTCGGCAACTGTAATCTTAAATTCAGTTTGCATTTTTCTTTTTTTAATCAAACCCGATGATTGCGCAAGACCAGATTTAATTTTTTTTCGCGCTTGGCTGGTTTTAACGAATTTTAACCACGACTCCGAAGGTTTTTTGCTTTTCTGCGTTAAAATTTCCACTAAATCGCCGGACTGAAGAGAATAATCCAAAGGCATAATTTTGCCATTTATCTTAGCGCCAATGCATTCATCGCCAATAGTACTATGAATGGCGTAGGCAAAGTCAACTGGCGTGGCAGCTAATGGTAGGTCAACTACCTCTCCTCTTGGGGTGATGACAAAAATCCGGTCTTTAAAGAAATCAATTTTTAATGACCGAAGAAATTCTTCCGAGTCAGAAAAATCTTTCTGCCAATTCCTCAACTGTTCCACCCAGGTTAATTCTTTCTTATCGGCAAAAATCGTTCTGTCTTCTAAATACTCTTTTTTGCCTTTTTTTTGTTCATAGGCCCAGTGGGCGGCAATACCATTTTCCGAATGTTCGTGCATTTCTAAGGTTCTAATTTGAAATTCAGTCGGTTTGCTATTAATACAAAAAACCGTGGTGTGCAAACTGCGATAGCCGTTGGGCTTTGGCAAGGCAATATAATCTTTGATTCGGCCAGGCAGAGGCGGCCACATTTGATGGATAATTCCTAAAATCGCGTAGCATTCTTCAACGGTTTTGACAATAATCCTTAAAGCTACCAAGTCATAAATTTGTTCCAGATTCATATCGTAACGGAGAAGTTTTTTATAAAGCGAGCTGTAATGCTTAGCCCGAAAATCAATTTGAACAGGAAAAATATTATGACTTTTGAGTGTTTGTTCAATAGCTTCTTTAACTTTTTCTAAATACTTTTGACGTTCTTCGTAACGTTCTTTAATATTTTCGGTCAACCAATCATATTCTTTAGGATAAAGAAAGGGGAAAGCTAAATCCTCAAGTTCGCCAGCCAAGCTTGTCATTCCCAGACGATAAGCTAGGGGCGCGTAAATTTCAAAAGTTTCTAAAGAAATTCTTTTTTGTTTTGGGGCCGCTAGAAATTTCAGGGTTTTCATATTGTGCAATCTGTCAGCCAGCTTAACAATAATAACTCTGATGTCTTGGCTAATAGCTAAAAGCATTTTTCTTAAATTTTCCGCCTGCTGCTCTTCGGGAACGCGATATTTTAAATTGCCGAGCTTTGTCACGCCTTCTACTAAATATGCGACTTCTTCACCGAATTCTTTTTTGAGTTCATCTAACGCAACACCTGATTCAACTACATCGTGAAGCAATGCCGCGGCGATAGTTGAAACATCCAAACGCCACTGAGTGATTTTAAGAGCCGCCGCATAGACGTGATTAAAATATGGCTCGCCGGATTTTCTTTTTTGACCCTGATGAGATTTTTCGGCGAAATCAAAAGCGCGCTTGATTAAATTAATCTCTTCTTCGCTTATTTCTCTGTTTTTTTGGATTTCATTTAATAAATCCTTGACATTCATAGTGATTTTAGTTTATGATAATCATAGAACTATTTCAAATCTTACAAACGAAAGGAGAATAAGATGAGGCAAACAGATATTATTGAAGTGCAAGAACAGGCTGCCTCCGCAGCAACTGTGGCGGAAAGACTCGTCAAAAAGCATGGCGGAGATATTTCCGCCATAAAGAAAACCCTTAAACGAGACCGCTTCGGAAAAGAGGTGTTATGGGCGGCCAAATGGCTGATCGCTCTATGCGATAGAGTGGATAGCCCCAAAAACTCTTAAAACCCTTGAGTATATAATGAGTATGGACATGAACATGAGGTTGAGAAATCAACCTCATTTTTTATTTTTTACCCTTGTAGCCAGGGCATGATTTATTAGAACATCTCTCAGAAATTGTTTTGGTTCCTTCCATCATTAAAGAGCCGCAAATCTCGCAAATTTTTCCAGTGGGGCGCGCCTTCATAATAAAATCGCATTTCGGATAATTTGAGCACGAATAAAATTCGCCGAATCTGCCACGTCGGCTGATAATTTCACCTTGCTTGCATTTAGGACATTTGATACCGGTTTTTCCTTTGGCTTCTTCCTCCACGCTTTTTTGAACATAACGGCATTTAGGATATTTTGAACACGCCACAAACTTGCCGAATTTCCCTTCGCGTTCAACAAGTTTGCCTCCGCATTGAGGGCAAATTTCTCCTGTTTCTTTCGGACCTTCCATAATTGAGCCGTCAATTTTTCTCGCTCCCGAACATTTTGGAAAATTCTTACAGCTTAAAAACTTTCCGGTGCGCGACAATTTAATAACCATAGACCCGCCACAACTAGGGCATTTAATTTTCTCATCCGCTTCGCCAAGATTCGTGATTTTGCCAGCTGTTTTTTCTTTTTCTTTGACATCTTTTGAAAACGGCTTGTAGAATTCAGAAAGCATTGTTTCGTATTTTCTTTTGCCATTAGCGATTTCGTCCAATTCATTTTCCATTTCCGCGGTAAAATAATCACTGATGTATTTTGTAAAATTTTTCTCAAGGAAACTACTCACCACTTCGCCAATGTCGGTTGGTTTCAATGTTTTTCCTTCTTTTAACACATATCCCCTATCTTGGATTGTTTTGACAATAGTCGCGTAAGTGCTTGGCCTGCCGATTTCCCGCTTTTCTAATTCTTTAATCAGGCCTGCTTCGGTGTAACGGCCTAATGGTTCAGTTTGTTTGCCTTGGCCTGAAATATTCAAAAGTTCTAACTCTTCGCCTTTTGAAACTTGCGGAAGCTCAACATCTTCTCCGCGGCTTAAAACATCTGCTTCAAGCCAGCCCGGAAAAATTATGACGCTGCCTGTAGCTGAAAAATTCGGAATTCTGTTTTTTGGATTTTCATTATCTATATTCGCAGTTATTTTTGTCCGCAGAATTTTGGCGTCTGACATTTGAGACGCGATAGTTCTTGTAAGAATTAATTCATAAAGATTTTTTTGCTCATTTGTTAAGTTGGCTGATTTTTTTCTCATATCTGCGGGCCTGATTGCTTCGTGAGCTTCCTGGCTAGTTTTGCTTTTTGAAGTATACGCTCTAGGATATAAATATTGTTTTCCGAAATCTTTTTCTATTATCCCATAAATTTGCGGCAGGATTTCTTTGCTTAAATTTACGCTGTCTGTGCGCACATACGTTATAAACCCCTGCTCGTATAATCTTTGCGCAATCATCATAGTGCGCGATGGCGAATAACCGAACCGCGAACTAGCGGCTTGCTGAAGAGTGGAAGTAATAAACGGCGGCCTCGGAGAACGTTTTGCTTCAATAGAATTAATATCGATTATCCGCCAATCATTTTTACGGCTGATATCAATAATTCGATTTGCCTCAGATTCTTTTTTGGGCTGCTCATCACAACTAAAAATTATTCTTTTCCCGCTTTTTGTCTTAAACTCTCCGGTAATTACCCAATAATTTTCAGGAATAAAAGCGCGGATTTCCCGCTCGCGCTCCACTATGATTCTTAAAGCCGGCGATTGAACGCGACCAGCAGATAATCCATAACGCACTTTTTTCCAGATTAAGCCAGATAAATCATAACCCACGAGACGATCCAAAACCCGGCGCGCCTCCTGTGCTCTCACCAAATCCATATCAATAGCGCGAGGATGCTTTAAGGCGTCTTTAATCGCCGACTCTGTTATTTCGTTAAAAGTTATGCGTTCAATTTTTGGCGACCGCTTCCCGTCTAAATCCAAAATCTGCGACAGATGATACGCAATAGCTTCTCCTTCACGGTCAGGGTCGGTCGCGAGAATTATTTCTTCGGCTTTTTTTGATTCATTTTTTATTTCAGAAATTATCTTTTCTTTGCCTTTGATTATCTCATAATACGGCGCAAAGCCGGCATCTATGTCAATGGCTTTTTTATTTCTTTTCGGCAAATCCCGAATGTGGCCAATACTCGCTTTAACCACATACCCTTCGGGCAGATATTTTGAAATTGTTTTTATTTTGGCCGGCGACTCAACGATTAAAAGTTTCATATTATTTTTATATTGTATATCCCTTCTCTGTCTCTTTTATTATGCCTTGAATAATTAGAAGCGCCAGAGATTGATTGACTATTTGCGGTTCAAGTTTAGTCAGTTCAATAATTTTGTCAATATTTAACGCCTCCCCCGCCTCTTGAATAGTTTGAAAAATAGCTGATTGATTTTTGTCTTTAATTTTTTCAAACGCTAATTTAGGCTGATGGATATCAATACCTAAATCCTCAAAAATATCATCAATTGAACCGACCAACCTCGCGCCGTCTCTAATTAATTTATGAGAACCATAATAATTGGGATTGTTAATTCCGCCCGGCACAACAAAAACTTCCCGGCCTTGCTCGGCGGCTAAGCGAGCCGTTACCAAAGCTCCAGATTCCTGCGGCGCTTCTATAATAATAGTAGCGATACATAAGCCGCTGATAATTCTATTGCGTTCTAAAAAATGATTTTTAAAGGCTTCTGTGCCAACCGGATATTCCGAAATAATCGCCCCGTCATTTTCAATAATATGCTTAGCTAAATTCTCGTTTTGCCGAGGATAAATATTATCCAAACCGCAAGCTAAAACTCCGATGGTTTGCCCATTAGCTAAAAGCGCGCCTTCGTGAGCTGAAGTATCAATACCCATTGCCAAGCCACTAACAATTATTATCCCTTTTTCAGCTAATTTTTTGGCTATTTCCTTGGCAAGCAAACGACCTTGAAGAGTAGCTCTTCGCGTGCCGACAACGGCGATTTTAGGTCCGCCAGCCGGCGGATCGCTTGGTAATTTTCCCAAAATAAAAATTTTTGAAGGTGGATTTTGAATTTCTTTCAGAAGCGAAGGGAAGCCCGGCTCTTTGGCATAAATTGATTTGATTTCTGGTTTATTCATTCTATAATTATAGTATGCCCGGTGCTACAACTAAAGTAATGTGGTGCTGGCATAAAAATATTTAATAAATATAAAAAGTCGAAACTATATGATTATTACAAATTGTTGTAGCACTGGGTATGAATTTTAGAAAGCGTCTCTTGGTTATTATTACCGTCCCCTTGGGCGTTTGCTTAACTTTAATATTGGCTCTGTTTTTTGTCGGCTCTGATATGAGTAAAAAAACTAGCCAAATTGAGAAATTAAGAGGGGATTTGCTTTTCCAGACGGGGCTAACTGACTCTTTGGCAATTCTAAATCAACAAGCCGAAACAGCAAAAAGTTACGAAGCTACGCTTCAAAATATTTTACCTAGTCGCGACCAATTAATTGCCTTTCCCAAAAATATCGTTAGTATTGCCAAACAAAATAAGTTTAATTTAAATACAACTCTTGGCCAAGGAGAATATCAAGACAGCGAAGAATTACAGCAAACCAACTTCACCATCAGTGGCCAGGGTTCTTTTGAGGGTTTTGTGGTTTTTTTAAAGACGCTTGAAAACGGCCAATACTTCATTAAATTTAAAACAATTGATATCGCCAAACAAGAAAAAGATTTTGGATTATTGATGACTGGCGGCGTATTTTCCTTCTAACAAATTAAAACAAATAATATTTATGAAATTAAAAAATAAACGTGAAATTTTGTTTATCGCCATCGGCGTTTTATTGCTTTTAATTACGACTTTGTTCATTATCTATTCGGTAAATTTTCTGATTACAAATACCAGAAACGCCTCAAACTCTGACTTGGCAAACGTCAAAGAAATCACTCAATTTAATTTTGAGGGGTTAGAGAAATTAGGAATTATACAATAACTCTTGGGCGTGTGGCTCAGTGACCCGACCCTTGTCGGACTCCGACAACGGTCGGAGCAAAACGCTGTCCTGATAAAATGAAAAAGGCTGGTGTCTATATCTTAAAAAGTTTAAAAAATGGTTATTATTATATTGGAAGTTCTGATAATATAGAAAGACGATTCTCACAACATAATAAAGGACTGGTTAAGGCAACGAAGAATATTAGTCCATTAGAATTAAAGTGTTTTATTTTATGCGGAGATTTAACCGAAGCTAAAAAGTCAGAATACCGCTTGAAAAGTTATAAAAGAAAGGATATTTTAGAAAAAGTAATTATAGATAAAACATTTCCGTGGAATCATAGGGCACATAGTTCAGTGGTAGAACGCCATTCTGATAAAATGGAGGTCCCAAGTTCGATCCTTGGTGTGCCCACTAAATTAAATATAGAATAGAATTGTCAAATTTAAAAACGTAGCTCAGTGGTCCGACCTTTGTCGGACTCCGACCACGGTCGGAGTAGAACGCCATTCTGATAAAATGGAGGCCGAAGGTTCGATCCCTTCCACACCCACACCAAAATTTCGGATCGGCTTTGGCAGGCGGGTAAAATGGAGGCCGATGGTTCGATTCCATCCACACGCACATCATATGTTGAAATTTTATGTTGAGTTCCTTTAAAATTTTATTTGGAAAGGAGGTGGGTTCAGATGGGCTGGGATAATGAAGAGGAGATTAATGAAGAAGTTTTATCCAATGAAGAAGAGAAGGAGGATAAATCCAAGAAGATGGGTACTACAGTATCTAATGCTTATTACAAAGCAGTCGGTTGTTTCCCATTTATCAGTAGAGAGGATGAAAATAGGTTAGCTAAGGCGATAAAAAACGGCGACCGAAAAGCAAGAGAAACACTTATCTGTTCTAACCTGAAGTTGGTATTTGCGGTGGCTAAAAAATATCTAAACAGAGGCCTGGATTTTGATGATTTGGTTCAAGCGGGAAATATCGGACTAATAGAAGCAACCAAAAAATTCAATCCCAAAAAAGGCCGGTTCGGCACCTATGCTTGGTGGCGAATACGGGTACGAATCCAGCGGGAGCTGTGCAAGAATAATGGCTTCCCTATTTATCTTTTACAGCCAATGTTAAGAATAGCCAGAGTCGAAGCCAAGCTGAAAGCCACTAATAAGAAAGCTGATATCTCTAGTATCGCTAAACTATCAGGCTTAAAACAAAGAGAGGTGATAAACGCGAAAAAGGCAATGCGAAAATCAACTTCGCTAAATCTCAAAATCGCCGATGAAGAAGGAGACGAATTAATTGACTTCGTCGCTGAGGATGGGGAGTTAAAGTTAGGTAAAGGGTCATTTGATCCTTTTACCTATAAGGACCCGGCTGAAAAAATGGATTTGCGGAGAAAGTTAAATTCTGCCTTGTTTAAACTCACGAAAAGAGAACGAGAGATTCTTTGCCGAAGAAACGCTTATACCATAAAAAATCCCCAAAATAGCGAAAAGGCGCCAGAGGAAGAAACACTGGACAAAATCGGCAAGGATTTCAAAATTTCTCGCGAGAGAGTAAGACAAATTGAAAACAAAACAAAAGCAAAAATCAGGGAAGGAAGAATTGGCAAGGCATTAAAAGAAATTCATGATTCATCTTAAGGGGCAAAAGCCCCTTTATTTTTTAAGAGTATAGGATATACTGAAATTAACAGCTCATTATGACTCTTATTCCCTATCTTTTTATTCGTCTTATTTATCGCCTAACAGAATTTTTTAAGCATTGGTATTTTGGCAGTTTTAAAATTTACAGCCATTTTTTTATTTCTCTTTTGGAAAAACTTGACCGAACCTTAGCTTTTAAAATTACTTTAAGAAATATATTCCAGCCGCTTTATTCTGATAGAAGTTTTATCGGCTATATTTTGGGATTTTTCTTCAGAAGCTGGAGAATAATTATCGGCGGCATTATTTATTCAATTATTATTTTATTGGCCCTGATTATTTATATTTCTTGGCTATTAATTCCGCCATACATAATTTATAAAATTTTATTATCAATTCCCAAATGACTAACGATTTAACTGATAATTTATATTTTTCCGAGTCCCGACTGAAGATGACCCTTATTGAAAGAGCTTTAATGCGACTGATTGTTTACTGTTTTTATATCTTAACCACTGTCGCTATTGCCACTTTTTTATTATCTGATGTTAAGTTCTTTTTTTGGTTAGGAATTTTAGGTCTATTGTTTTTAATTCACCGCTTAATCCATTTCGGCCAAGCAGAAAAATCGCTTCTTGATTTAAAATTTAAAACTGGGCAAAAAATTAATATTACTCCATATCTTGCTCCAAAAACTCTTTTGGTTCTGGAACGAGCTCTGGAAAAAACAATTGTCAGCCGCAACGATATCTTTCTTTACTTAGCAAAATTTTTAATTAAAAATAACGACATACAAAAAGGTGTTATGCGAATGGATGTAAATATAAAAGAGTTTGAGCAAAAAATTGACGAGTTAATTAACGAGACACAAAAAAATCCTCAAAAATTATCCAAAAATGATTTAATCAACCAAATTGAAGCTTTGGTAAAAGCCGCTTTTAAGATAAGCTTGAATAATTCAGAAAGGTTTATTGAGCCCCGCAATCTTTTCTCGTCTTTGAGTTATGTTAATAGTGAAAAAATCAGCCGGCTATTTAATCTTTTTTCCATTGCCTCAGGAGATTTAGAAAACGCTTTAATTTTTGGCCGATTTCAGAAAAAATTCAGCTGGCTAAAAAAAATGCCTATGGTCTTGGGCGGCTTTAGCCATCGGCCTTATAAAATTAGACATCGTTTCATGAATCGGGCCTGGACCGCGAGGCCCACGCCAAATCTCGATAAATACAGCAGTGATTTTACGGATTTAGCCAGAGAAGAACAAATTGGTTTTTTGATTGGCCATACTGTTGAATATGACCGAATAGTTGATGTTTTATCGCAAATAAGCAAACCCAATGTTATTTTAGTTGGCGAGCCCGGCAGCGGCAAAGAAACTATAATTAATCATTTGGCATATGAGCTGGTTAAAGACAAAGTGCCAAACTCTCTTTTTGATAAAAGGTTAGTATCCTTGTCGGTCGGCAATCTGATTTCCGGCGCTTCAGTCGAAGAGGTTTCATCCCGAGTCAATAAAATTATTGAAGAAATTATTACTGCCGGCAACATTATTCTATATATTCCAGACATCCACAATTTGTCTAAAACCTCGGGTATGCAATATTTAAACGCGGCTGATATCCTTATCCCAATAATTACTAGCGATGCTTTTCCGGTAGTCGGCGCCACTTATCCCAGAGAATTCAAAGAAATTATTGAAACCAAAAGCGATTTTAGCAATGCCTTTGAAATTATTAGAATTAATGAAATCAGCGAAGATGAAGCGGTTAAGCTTTTAACTTATGACGGTATTATTTTAGAAAATCAATATAAGGTTATTATTAGTTTTGGCGCTATTAAACAGGCAGTTGTTTTAGCGCATAAATATTTTCGGCAAAAGTTGCTTCCTTCAAGCGCCGAAGAACTCTTAAAAGAAGCATTAGCCGACGCCAGTCAACGCGATGACAAGCTTTTACAAGCCGACGATATTATTGCTATTGCCGAACGAAAAACCAATATTCCCATTCATCAAGCCACTAAAAAAGAGGCGGAAAAATTATTGAATCTTGAAAATATAATTCACCAAAAGTTAGTTGACCAAGAAGAAGCGGTAAAATCTGTGTCTCAAGCGCTTCGCGAATATCGCAGCGGATTGAGCCGCAAAGGCGGGCCAATCGCGGTATTTCTTTTTGTCGGGCCTACGGGAGTAGGCAAGACCGAACTGACAAAAATTCTGGCGAAAATCCAGTTTGGCTCGGAAAATATGATGCTTAGATTTGATATGTCGGAATATCAAGACAAACAAAGTATTTTTAGATTTATCGGTTCGCCTGACGGAAAAATCGCCGGCAATTTGACCGAGTCCGTTATCCAAAAACCTTATTCTCTTATTCTTTTAGATGAATTTGAAAAAGCTCATCCTGATATTTTAAATTTATTTTTACAAGTTTTTGACGATGGTAGGTTGACTGATAACTTAGGCAGAACAATTGATTTTACCAATACTATAATTATTGCCACTTCCAACGCCCACTCGGAATTTATTAAAACCCATCTTGAAGCGCACACGCCCTTTGAAACAATCACCGAGGAATTAAAGAAAAAATTGACTGATTATTTCAAACCTGAGTTGCTTAACCGATTTTCCGACATTATTGTTTTTAAAACTCTTTCCCCTTCTAACATTGAAACTATTGCCAAACTCCAACTTGATGATTTATCGCAAACCGTTTCCGAAGTCCAGGGAATTAATTTAGTTTTTGCAGATGAGGTGATTAAAAAAATCGCTACTTTAGGCTATGACCCGGTTTTTGGCGCCAGGCCACTTCGCGGCGTAATTTCCGATAAAATCCGCGGTCCCTTAGCGGAAAAAATTTTAAAAGGAGAAATTACCAAGGGTGGCAGCGCTAAGGTAATCTTGAATAATAACGAAGTGGAATTTATCTAAAAACTTTTTAACTAATGGCCAATCAAGAAATAGCTAAAATATTTCAAGAAATCGCTACTTATCTTGAAATGCAAGATGTTGCTTTTAAGCCGCAAGCGTATGAAAAGGCGGCCTTGAATTTGGAAACCTTATCAGAAGATGTTGAAGATATTTATAAAAAAGGCGGAATTAAAGCGTTAAAAGAAATTCCCGGTATTGGCGAAAACCTAGCGGAAAAAATTATTGAATATATTAAAACGGGAAAAATTAAAGAATATGAAAACCTAAAACATAAAATGCCGGTTAACCTTGAAGAACTGACTTCCGTTGAGGGCATTGGGCCAAAGATGGTTAGAGACCTGTATAAAAATCTAAAAATAAAAAATCTTGATGATTTAGAAAAAAATGCTAAAGCCGGAAAAATCAGAAAAATAGAAAATTTCGGAGAAAAAACTGAACAGAATATTTTAGAAAGTATTAAATTCTTGAAAAGGAGCAAGGGCAGATTTTTGCTAGGCGAAATTTTGCCCAAAGTTCACGAAATTATTGAAAAATTAAAACAATTAAAAGAGATTAAACAAATTTCTGAAGCTGGTTCGGTCAGGCGCAGAAAAGAAACTATTGGCGATGTGGATATTTTAGCTACCAGCTCTAATCCCAAAAAGATTATTGATTATTTTGTCTCAATGCCGGGAGTTATAAAAATTTGGGGCAAAGGACCGACCAAAGCATCAATTAGATTAAATGAGGGCTTTGACGCGGATTTAAGAATTTTACCAGAAAAACAATTCGGTTCAGGACTTCAATATTTCACCGGTTCAAAAGAACATAATATTGTTTTAAGGAAAATTGCCATTGATAAGGGTTTGAAATTAAATGAATATGGATTATTCCGCGGTTCAAAAATGATTGCCGGTAAAACCGAAAAAGAGATTTATTCTGCTTTGAAAATGGATTATATTGAGCCGGAATTGCGCGAAAATACCGGAGAAATTGAAAGCGCCCTTCGACAAGCTAACGACCTGCCAAAACTCATCAACTATGGTGACATTTTAGGCGATTTACATGTTCATTCGAATTGGAATGGCGGCGAAAACTCTATTAAAGAATTAGCGGAAGTGGCTCAAAAAATGGGCTATCAATATATTGGCGTTTCGGATCACACAAAATTTTTAAGAATTGAACACGGTTTGGATGAAAAACAATTGCTCGCGCGAAATAAGAAAATTGACGAAATTAATTTAAAATTTAAAATTGAAAATTTAAAATTCCGCGTATTGAAAGGTTGCGAAGCCAATATTTTAAGCGACGGCTCAATTGATATTGATGATAAAACTTTAGCAGAAATGGATTTTGTTATTGCCGGCGTTCATTCGCAGATGAAAATGCCTGAAAGTAAAATGACCAAAAGAATTATAATCGCGATGAAAAACAAAAATGTAGATATTATTTCTCACCCGACTGGCAGAATTTTAAAAAAGAGAGACGAATACGAAGTTGATTTTGATGAAATTTTAGAAGTCGCAAAACAAACTAATACGGTTTTAGAAATTAATTCTTCTCCGGATAGATTGGATTTGAAAGATATTAATATCAAAAAAGCCAAGCAAATGGGTATAAAAATGGTAATTAATACTGACAGCCACCACATAGACCATTTAAAACTTATGGATTTCGGCGTTTCCCAAGCCCGTCGCGGCTGGGCTGAAAAAAAAGATATTATTAATACTTGGCCAATGGATAAAATGTTAAAAATGTTGAAATAATATGCGAGAAATTTCCGCTGGTATTATTATTTATCGTAAAACTATTGAAGGACCAAGGTTTCTAATTCTTTATCACGGCCGCGGGTATTGGAATTTTCCCAAAGGCAAAATTCAAAGCGAGGAAAAAAGCTGGCAAGCAGCTGTTAGGGAGATTCACGAAGAAACTGGGCTTCGGCTATCTGATTTGAAATTCAAAAAAGATTTCAAGGTGTATGAAAAATTTGTCTTTTGGCGTCGGCTTGAAAATAAAAATGTAAAAATTTTCAAAATCGTGATTTTTTATTTGGCCGAAACCGCAAAAATTGATGTGCGAATTTCTTCTGAACACGAAGGATACGCGTGGTTCACTTATCGCGAGGCGTTAAAAATTTTAAGCAGACACAAAGATAGCCAAAGAGTTTTGATACAAGCATATGAATTCCTTCGCCGAAAAAATATTCAAAATCGTTAATCGATTTTTTAAGATTTAACCTTATCCACGATAAGGCTAAAAATTTCGGGCTCGCTTGCCGCTAAATCCGCCAAAATTTTTCTGTCAAGAATAATATTTTGCTTTTTTAAACCAGAAATAAGTTTACTGTAATTTAAACCGTTCGCTCTCGCGCCGGCGTTAATCTGCGTTTCCCACAAGCGACGATAATCACGCTTTTTTTGTTTGCGACCGCGAAATGCATTAGTCCATGCGTGAAGCAAAGCTTCTTTGGCCGCTCTCTCTTTTGACTTTCTTCCCCACTTAAAACCTTTGGTATATTTCAATAGCCTTTCTCTTTTTTTGTGAGCGATTTTTCCTCGTTTAACTCTAGTCATAATCCTTTATATTTATTAATAATTTGTTTCCCGGAATCAAGTCCTCGGAATAATTTTTTGCGTTTAATCTGAATACCTCTCTTTTTTGCCAAAAAATGGCTTTGCGCCATTGCCCGCCTTAAAATTTTTCCAGTTTTAGTAATTTTGAAACGTTTAGAAATACTTTTGCGCATAAATTAGCAAATCGCAAATCGCTAAGCGCAAATCGGTTAGCGATAAGCGCTTTGCGCTCTGCCTATTTCTTAACCACCTGCATCACCATTCCCTGTCCACCAAATCTTGGCTCCAGAGTAATTTTATATTCCACGCTAATCATTTTCAAAAATTCTTCCAATTTATACCTAGCCCAATTTCTGTTGTATTTTTCTCTGCCCTTAAGCCGAAGAAAGATTTCAACCTTATGACCTTTTTCCAAAAATTCCTCAAGCTTTTTTACCTTAATTTCTAAATCGTTTTTGGCGGCTCTGGCGCTCAATTGGATTTGTTTTAATTCGCTGAATTTTCGCGTTGCTTTTTGCTTTTTGGCTTCTTTTTCTTGCTGATAGCGAAACTTATCAAAACTAATAATTTTTACAACTGGCGGTTTAGCGACTGCTGAAATTTCAATCAAGTCCAATCCTTTATCTTCGGCCAATTTTAATGCCGCCTCGCGCGGCATAATTCCCAGGTTTTCGCCTGTTTCGTCAACGACTCTGAGCTCAACAGATATTATCTGATTGTTAATTTTGTAATTAATAATATAATTTAAATTTTTTAGTGGAAATGGCGGGGTTGAACCCGCGTCTGACAATAAATTTATAAAATCTCTACAAGTTTAGCTAAATTAGAATCCGCCAACTGGCGGAAGAATTTAGAAGTTAAAATTTAGCAAAACCCTCCAAATTCTCTACCTGAAATTTTCCTCGTTAAAATTGGTAAAACCCCAACGAGTAAGCTCAAAGTATAACACCCTTCTTATCAACTTGAGCGATTAATAAGGGATGCCGCTTAGGCAAAAGCGAAAGCAGGAGTCAAATTTTTGTTGACACTTATGATTTTGATTCGGTGATTAATGAGGTAACGAATCGTCCTCAACTTGCAATTTTATAAAAGTGCTGCCATCGAAACATTACATTCCCATTCTTTTTATTTCCCTTTCAACTTCCCTTTTTTTTATCAATTCTCTCTTGTCGGCTTTTTTACGGCTTTTTCCTAAGCCGATTTCTATCTTTATCCTACCAGACTTACCCTTAGTATATACTTTTAAAGGCAACAAAGTCAAGCCTTTTTCCTGAACACGGCCTATTAAGTTTTTGATTTCCGATTTTTTAATCAAAAGCCTCCGGGTTCTTTTGGAATTATAATCATCTGGCGTATTTTTCGGCTGATAAGCGGGAATGTCGGAATTTAAAAGCCAGGCCTGATTATCGCGGATAATAACATAAGCACCCGCCAGATTTATCCTGCCGGTTTTAATGGATTTGACTTCAAATCCTTTCAATTCAATACCCGCCTCAAGTATTTCTAAAATCTCATAATCATATAAAGCTCTACGGTTGAAAGTAATATCTTTCATAGTTTCTTAATACTTATCATACATTTTAATTTTCAATTTGACAAATGTTTATTGAGGTGATATTGTAAGTAAAGAAATAGATTTAAATAAAATCATAAGGAGGGAACCAAATGGAAACAAAAAATGGACAGGTTGAGGTGCCCAAAAAAAGAGTGGGAAAAGGGCTAACCCCGGAAGAGAAAGAATTTCTTTCTGACTATTTAAGCAAACGGAATACAGGACAATTTAAAAAAGCTGAGATGGAAGAATTATCTCAGCGGCTAAGGGAGGTTGATGGAATTGAAAGGTCAAAGAATGCGGTATATATGCACCTGAAGCGGCTTTCGGTGCCGAAGGTGGAGACTAAAGAATCTATGGCTGATAAAAACAAAGCGCTATTGGAAAAACTCGACCACCATCTCCAGGAAGTCAAACGGTGTTTTGAACGACAATTTAAACGCCAAGCTGAAGCTAATGGGGGCAGGGCAAAAAGATTAGAAATTGAGCTCAAAAAGGTAAGAGATGAGCTCAAAGAAGCCCACGTCGAGCTAAAACGCCTCACTAAGTTAAGACAGGTGATAGAAGACATTCAAGAGAAAGAGGGACGCAACCATAAGATTTTAATTTGAACTCCAGCCACATCAGGATTCATTCAAGGGCTAAATGCAGTAATGTATTTTAGCCCTTTATTTTTACTTTAATACAATAGCCATTATCTTCTTTTTTATTAAATCTTTAATTTCCCAGGCAAATGAATTAAACTAAATATAATGATTAAATCAAAAATAGAGGATTACCTTAAAAAAGTCATCGGAGATAAAATCCCTGTGGAAGTTTTTGTGCCGGAAAACGAGAAATTCGGGCATTATTCCACTAACATTGCGCTAAAATTGCGCAATACGCGGATTTTCGCAGATAACACGCAGATTAACGCGGATAAATTAACATCGATGGATATAGCACGAAGGGTTGTTGATTCCGTGAATAAAATCGCGCCAAAAAATTTTTTTGAAAAAATTGAAGTTGCGGCCCCGGGATTTATAAATTTTTTTATTAGCCAAGAATATTTAGCGGAAAATTTAAAAGAAATCTTAAATAAAAAAGACAAATTCGGTGAGGGTGAAAATAAAAAACAAACTATTGTTATAGAATACTCCTCTCCTAATATCGCCAAGCCACTAGGCATTCATCATTTAAGCGCTACAATCATTGGCCAAACATTAGTTAATATTTTGCGATTTTATGGCTACAAAGTAATTTCGCTTTCTTTCCCCGGCGACTGGGGCACTCAATTTGGTTTACTTATTGCCGGTTATAAAAGATGGGGAGACCCTGAAAAAATAAAAAAAGACCCGATTTCAGAATTATTAAATTTATACGTCAAATTTTCCGAGGCCGCTAAAAACGACCCCAAACTTCTTGACAATGGCAGAAACGAATTCAAAAAACTAGAGAACGGCGACAAAGAAAATTTAAAACTCTGGAAATGGTTTTCCAAAGAATCAATGAAAGATTTTGAACGGGTCTATAAAATTCTCGGCGTTAAAATTGAAAACACAATTCCAGAGAGTTTTTACGAGTCAGAATTGAAAACGCTTGTAAAAAGTGCAGTTGAACGAAAAATCGCCAAAATTGGCGAAGATGACTCTGTAATAATCCCAATTCCTGAAAGCGCCACCCCGGAAATCATTCAAAAATCCGACGGCGCCACAATTTATACCACACGCGAATTAGCGGCGATTCGCCACCGAATCAAAAAATGGAAAGCGGATAAAATTCTGTATGTGGCGGCAAATCAGCAAACATTTCATCTTCAGCAGGTTTTTCGTTGCGCTGAACTGCTTGGTTTTGCTAAGCCCGGGCAATTAGGACACGTTAAATTTGGAATGATTTTGGGGCAAGAAGGCAAGAAATTCGCTACTCGCGAGGGTAAATTGATTCCATTAGAAAACGTTTTAAAAGAGGCGGTTGGACGCAGTTTAAAACTGGTTGAAAAATTAAACCCCGATTTGCCAAAAAAAGAAAAACAAAAAATTGCTAAAGTTGTCGGCATCGGCGCCGTGAAATTTTTTGATTTATCGCAAAATCGGCTTTCAGACATTATTTTTGACTGGGATAAAATGCTGAATTTAAAAGGCGCTTCTGCGCCATATATTCAATATACTTATAGCCGACTAAAAAGCATTTTAAGAAAAGCTGGGAAAAATCGCGCTAAAAAATTTAATTCTTCGCTTTTAAATACCAAAGAAGAATTAGCAGTACTTTCCCACTTACTTTATTTTCCAGAAGTAGTTGAAAAATCAGCCAAATCATACGAGCCCAATCGCTTGACTGATTATCTTCTTCGCTTGGCTGAAAAAGTGAATTTATTTTACGAAACAACACCAGTTTTAAAAGCACAGGAAAATTTGCGGCAAGCGCGGCTCGCTTTAATTGAAGCCGCGAGTTTAATTATCAAGAACGGGTTAAAATTATTGGGTATTGATGTTTTGGAAAGAATGTGATAAGATAATTACAGAGCATTAAAATCTAAAACGAGGAGGGAAGAGTATGAATTGCATTAAGTATGAATTTTCGGCAAGGGTGAGCCCGTGTCAAGAGTGCGGGCCAAATGTAGACAGACGGAGATGTTCGCGGCGATGCGGGCGTCTCGCATCGTACCGGGCAAAAACAGAATTTTTGCCTGAAACATGGGCGTTACTGATGTCCCCAGAGCATCCAAAAGGGAGTCGACGCCTCCCGCCAGCCCCATAATGCTCCCCCACTTTTCGTTTTTTTGAAATTCTTTGACTTTTAAGGTTGGCTTAAAAAACCAACCTTTTATTTTTTTAAAAAATTGAAATTAATTTATTATCCTGATAAAATAAGAATCAAATGATCAAATCGCTCAAACCCTCTGAATTTGAACCAAAAATTTTGAGGTTCTGGCAGGAAAAGAAGATTTTTGAAAAAACACTTAAAAAAGAATCCCCAAGGGGTGATTTTGTTTTTTATGATGGTCCGCCATTTGCCACTGGCTTGCCGCACTACGGCCATATTTTGGCCTCTACGATAAAAGATTTAATCCCGCGTTATAAGACAATGCAAGGATATTTTGTCAGGCGCAGATGGGGCTGGGACTGCCATGGACTGCCGATTGAAGAAATTGTGGAACGGCAACTAGGCATCTCCGGTAAAAAGCAAATTGAAGAAATCGGCATTAAAAAATTTAATGAAACCTGCCACAGTAAAGTTTTGGAATACGCCGACGAGTGGGGAAAAACCATAAAAAGAATTGCTCGTTGGATTGATTTTGAGAATTCCTATAAAACAATGGATAGGGATTATATGGAATCGGTCTGGTGGGCTTTCAAGCAAATTTATGAAAAAGGTTTAGTTTATGAAGGCAGAAAAGTTTTGCTCTATTGCCCGCGCTGCGAAACGCCGGTTTCTAATTTTGAAGTGGCGATGGATAATTCTTATAAAGACGTAGAAGAAGATACAGTTACGGTAAAATTCAGGATAAAAAGCAAAGAATCGGAGTGGCAAAATACCTATTTTTTAGCTTGGACAACTACGCCCTGGACTTTGCCCGGTAATGCGGCGTTGGCTATTAATAAAGACCTTATTTATAACATTGCCGAATTAAATGGTGAAAGATTTATTGTTGCTGAAGCTTCGCCAGAAGGAAAAAAACTAAATTCTATTAAAAAAATATCCGGCAAAGATTTAATTGGTTTGGAATATGAACCGCTTTTTGATGTAGAAGCGATTAAATCAGATAAAACTTTCAAAGTTTATCCCGCTGATTTTGTTTTAACAGAAGAAGGTACTGGCATTGTTCATACAGCTGTAGTTTATGGCGAAGAAGATTATGAATTAGGCCAGAAATTTGGCTTGCCAGTTGTTCCGCTTTTAGACGAAAAAGGTAAATTTAATAACGAGGCACCGGAATTTTTGCGAAGTATTTATTTCAAAGACGCCAACAAAATGGTAATCAGCGATTTGGAAAAACGCGGTTTGCTTTTTCAAAAACAAAAACAAACTCATTCCTATCCTTTTTGTTGGCGCTGCGCTAACCCTCTTTATTACAATGCCATTCCTGCTTGGTTTATTAATATCCAAAAAATTAAGAGTGGGCTAATAAAATCCAATGGCAAAGAAATAAATTGGTATCCTGAACATTTAAAACACGGCCGCTATGAAAAAAGCGTGGAATCCGCGCCGGATTGGAATATTTCTCGTAATCGTTATTGGGGAAATCCAATTCCGATTTGGAAATGCGAGAATGGCTGCCCGCCAATAATAATCGGCAGCATTAAAGATTTAGGCTTAACTTCCAATACTTTTTATTTCAGCCGGCACGCTCAGGCGCGACAAAATGTTTTAGGAATCGAGTCCTCTTATCCGGAAAAAGAAATTTACGACCTAACAGAAATCGGCTTAGAACAAACTAAAAAATTAATTGAACAGCTTAAAAACAAAGGCGGGGTAGATTTAATTTTTGCTTCTGATTTGCTGCGAACAAAGCATACGGCGGAAATAATCGGCAAAGAACTAAACGCGCCAGTGGCTTTTGACGAACGACTAAGAGAATATAATCTTGGTGAATTAAACGGCCGGCCGGCGAACGATTACGATAATGCTTTTATGGAAGACTCTGCAAAATGGACAAAAGCGCCAAAAGGCGGAGAAACCTGGACGCAAATTCAAAATCGGATGATAGATTTTGTCAACGAAACTAACCATAAATACAAAAATAAAAAAATTTTAATAATTAGCCACGGTGACCCGCTTTGGCTAGTTCAAAAATATTTTGGCTCTGAACGCGAATATCCTAATTTTGCCGAGCTTTTTGAAATTAGCGTTGGTATTAACGACCTCCATCGCCCCTACATAGATGAAGTAATTTTAAAATGCCCAAAGTGCGGAAGCAAAGCAAAACGAATCAAAGAGATTTTTGATTCTTGGACCGAAGCTGGCTCTATGCCTTTTGCCGAATATCATTATCCTTTTGACAATAAAGAAATTTTTGAAAAAAGATTGCCGGCTCAATTTGTGGCTGAATATATCGCCCAAACCAGAGCCTGGTTTTATGTAATGCATGTTATTTCTTACATTCTTTTTGCCAAAGCGCCGTTTAAAAATGTGGCCACCACCGGCACTATCCTTGCCGAAGATGACTCCAAAATGAGCAAATCCAAAAACAATTTTCCCGACCCGTCTTACGTGATTGAAAAATACGGCGCCGATGCCTTGCGTTTTTACCTGATGAATTCAGTCGTGATGCAGGCGGAAAATTTGAATTTCAACGTTAAAGATTTAGAAGTTGTTTACCGCAAAGTCATTACTATTCTATTAAACGTTTATAATTATTTCGCGATTTACGCCGATGAAGCCGGCTGGAAATTTAACGGAGAAAAATCAGACGATAAAGAAATTTCTATTTTGGACAAATGGATAATATCGCGAACACAAGAATTAATAAACTTAACAACTGAAAGCTTAGACAATTATAACACGGTTAAAACTACGCGGCTCATTGCCGAATTTATTGAAGACCTTTCTACTTGGTATTTGCGCCGCAGTCGAAACAGAAAAGACAAAGCGTTTTTTAGCACTATGTATAAAACTCTTATAAAAACGGGTCAAATAATTGCGCCAATTATGCCTTATTTAGCTGAATTTCTATATTTGAATTTAAATGAAAAATTTGGAGACGGAAAACATCAGGAATCAATTCATCTGACAGATTGGCCCGAGAAAAATAAAAAATTAATTGATAAAGAATTGATTGAAGAAATGATAGAGATTAGGCGGTTAGCGTCTATAGCTTTAGCCAAAAGAGCCGAACTTGGCATCCGCATCAGGCAACCACTCGCTTCGCTCAAAATCAAAAATCGAATATCAAAAATCAAAAATAATGAAGAATTATTAAAAATTTTAGCGGATGAAATTAATGTAAGGGAAATTATTTTTGATTCCGAAATTAAAGAAGAAATTGAGCTTGACACCGAAATTACTCCCGAGCTCCGCGAACAAGGAATTTTAAGGGATTTTATCAGATTAGTTCAAGGTTTGCGGCAAAAAGCCGGCTATCAGCCGAAAGACAAAATTTATTTATTTATAGAAACGGCTGATAATTTGGGGAAAATTTTAAATCGCCACCTGGATGAATTCAAGAAAGAAGTCGGCGCTAAAAATATTGAATTCCAAAGAACTGAAAATTTCGACGTAGAGGATGAATCTCAAATTGACGGCCAAAAAATTTGGGCGGGAATTAAAAAAATTTAACTATGATTACTAATTTCAAAAATTTAGCCAGAAATCCTCTTCGCGAAAAGGCGCTTTTAATTGCTGAAGCCGGATACGAAGCAATTGATATTGAAAGTGTAATCAGCCAGAGAATAAAACTCAAAAATAATAAATTGTCTATAGACCACGGCGCTATGACGCGTCATAGCGTTGATTTAAAAAATTATAAAAATGTTTTTGTTATAGGCATAGGCAAGGGTTCAGCTTTGGCTTGCGCGGGTTTAGCCAAAATTTTAAGCAGGCGGCTAACAAAAGGATTAGCGCTAGATATCCAGCCGCCTCACAGATTTACACGGATTAGAACACGGACAAACACGGATAAAAAATTAGAAATTTTTACCGGGACGCATCCCTTGCCTTCCCTACAAAACGTTAAAGCCACGCAGGAAATTATAAAATTAGCGAAAAACGCTGGCGAAAGAGATTTAATAATTTCTTTTATCTGTGGCGGAGGCTCGGCATTGCTCTGCTCTTCGAAATCTGAATTGAACGCTTCACGGACAATCTTTAAAGAATTGACCAAAAAAGGAGCAAATATAGTTGAATTAAACACGGTCAGAAAACATTTATCTGAAATAAAAGGCGACGGCTTGGCAAAAATAGCTTATCCAGCAACTATAATTTCTTTAATTGTCTCGGATGTTATTGGTAATGATTTATCAATGGTTGCTTCCGGACCAACAGTTAATGATAAAACCACTAAAAAAGACGCGGAGAAAATTTGGCAAAAATATCAATCTTACGAGGCTAAGCCTCGTAAGATTAAATTTTTAGAGGCCCCGAAAGACAAAAAGTATTTCCAAAAAGTCAAAAATATTTTGTTTTTATCTAACCGCGAGCCGATTTTGGCAATGGTAGAAAAAGCAAAAAAATTAGGCTTTAAACCAAAAATCTATTCTCTAAAAATTCAGGGCGAGGCAAAAAAGTCCTTGCTTCCATTAATGAAAGCAATAAAGAAAAATAGCGCGATACTCGCGGCCGGCGAAACAACGGTAAAATTAGGTAATGGATTAAAAGGCAAGGGCGGCAGAAATACCGAAGCGATATTAGGCGCTATTGCCGAAATTTCAAATGATTTATTAATAATGTCTTTTGCCTCCGACGGTCGCGATAATACCGAAGCAGCTGGCGCTTTGGCTGATTATTTAACGATTGAAAAAAGTAAAAAATTGAATTTAGACCCTCAAAAATTCCTTGATAATCATGGTTCTTTTAATTTTTTCAAAAAAACCGGGGATTTAATTTTTACCAAACCAAAAACTTTTAATGTTTCGGATTTGATGATAATATTAAAGCAATGAAACCATTTACTAAACAACTTAAAGACATTGGCATTAAAGATGTGCCAGAAGCCGGCGGTAAAAACGCTTCGCTTGGCGAGATGATAAAATATTTGAAGCTAAAGGGAATAAAATTTCCCGATGGTTTTGTGGTAACTGCTACTGGCTATCGCTATTTTTTGAAACAAACAGGTTTAGGTAAATTTATCAAAAAAACATTAAAGGGGCTGAACGTTACAAATCTGAAAGACTTGGAGAAATGTGGAAAAGCAATTCGCGAAGCGATTAAATCCGCGCAGCTGCCTAATAACCTTAAAAGCGAAATTGCTAAAAATTATCGATTGATGGAGAAGGAATACGGCAAAAACGTTGACGTAGCGGTCCGTTCTTCAGCTACTGCCGAAGATGTTCCAGAAGCGTCTTTTGCTGGCCAGCATGAAACATTTTTAAATATCCGCGGCGAAGAAGAGCTTTTAGAAGCGGTCCGGGCCTGTTTTGCCTCGCTTTTTAAAGACCGAGCGATTTCTTATCGGGTTGATAAAGGATTTAGCCATTTTCAAGTGGCGCTTTCGGTTGGCGTTGAAAAAATGATTCGCTCTGATTTAGGCTGTTCTGGCGTGGCTTTCACATTGGATACCGAATCCGGCTTTAGGGATTTAGTTTTAATTAATGGCGCCTGGGGCTTGGGAGAAATGATTGTCCAAGGAGAGGTCATTCCGGATGAATTTTTGGTATTTAAAAAAACCAACGCGATGATTGATAAAAAACTAGGCGAAAAAGCGCAAAAAATGATTTATTCAATCGGTCGTGGCATCAAAAGAACTAAAATTATTAATACTCCCCAAAAACAAAAAAAATCTTTTGTTTTATCCGATGAAGAAATTTTCAAATTAGCTAAGTGGTGCGTTTTGATTGAAGAACATTACAGCCAAAAATACAAAAAGTGGACGCCGATGGATATTGAATGGGCAAAGGACGGCAAAACTAAAGAACTTTACATTGTTCAAGCCAGGCCAGAAACAGTTCACTCTTTACGAGATTTTTCAAAAATTAAAGAATACGCGTTGCTAAAACCTAAAACCCAAAACCTAAAACCTATTGTCAGAGGCATTTCAGTTGGCAACAAAATAGCGACAGGCTCTAGCCGAGTGATTCTAGGTGCAAAAAATATTAATCAATTTAAAGCCGGCGAAGTTTTAGTAACCGATATGACTGACCCAGATTGGGAACCAATAATGAAAATTGCCGCGGCGATTGTCACGGATAAAGGCAGTCGCACCAGCCATGCGGCAATAGTCAGTCGCGAACTTGGTATCCCCTGCATTGTTGGTAGCGAAAACGCTACCCGAAAAATCAAAACCGGCCAAACCATTACAATTGATACTACCGGTAGCGAAGGTTTTGTTTACAATGGCGCTTTGAAATTTGAAGTAATTGAACATAATATTAAAAAATTTGCCTCTGCCACCTGGCGGACAAAAACAAAAATAATGATGAATATCGCCACGCCTGAAACAGCTTTTGAAAAATCATTTTTGCCAAATAGTGGCGTGGGTTTAGCCAGAGAAGAATTTATTATCGCTTCAGATATAGACATTCATCCTATGGCGCTTATAAACTACAAACAGCTTAAAGACGCGAAACTAAAGGCACAAATAGACAAAAAAACTATTGGCTATAAAAATAAAACCCAATTTTATATTGATAAATTAGCTTATGGCATTGCTAAAATTGCCGCGGCTTTTTATCCTAAACCTGTTATTGTCAGATTTTCTGATTTTAAAACCAATGAATACCGAACTTTAATTGGCGGCGAATTATATGAGCCGTTAGAGGAAAATCCAATGCTCGGCTGGCGCGGCGCTTCAAGATATTATCATCCAAATTTTGCTCCAGCTTTTATTTTGGAAGTCAAAGCTATTAAAAAAGTCCGCGAAGAAATGGGATTAGATAATGTTTCTGTAATGGTACCCTTCTGCCGTACAGCCGAGGAGGGTAAAAAAGTACTGGAAATAATGGCAAAAAATGGTTTGAAGTTAAACCTAACACTTAAAACCCAAGACCTAAAACCTCTTAAGGTGTATGTCATGTGCGAAATCCCCTCAAATGTCATTTTAGCCGACGAATTCTTGAAAATTTTTGACGGAATGAGCATTGGTTCTAATGATTTAACTCAACTGACTATCGGCATTGATAGGGATGCCGGCGAATTGGTCCATCAAATTGCCGATGAACGCGACGAGTCGGTGAAAAAACTCATCGCCGAAGTTATTAAAATTTGCCGAGCCAAAAAGAAATATATAGGCATCTGCGGTGACGCGCCCTCAACTTTTCCAGAATTCGCCGAATTTTTGGTAGAGCAATGCATTGAAAGTATCTCCTTAAATCCTGATACAATAATCAAAACAACTTTAAAAGTTTACGAAAAAGAGAAAAAACTTAAATGATTATTTATGCTTGCTGGAATTGATTATATTGGTATCGCTACTCCTTTTTATTGTAATGACGGCAATGGTCTTTTTCTATTACACAAAAGAGGAGATAAAAGCAGAGATGAGGTTGGCCGTTGGGATCCTGGCTCTGGAGAATTGGAATTTGGACTGACACCCGAAGAAAATACTTTAAAAGAAGTACTTGAGGAGTACGGCTGCAAAGGCGAGATTCAGGAAAAATTACCAGCTCACTCTATCTTTAGAGAACTAAATGGTAAAAAGACGCACTGGTTGGCAATTCCATTTTTTGTAAAAATTAATCCTGGGGAAGAAAAAAATAACATTCCGGAAAAAATTGACGAAATCGGCTGGTTTAAATTAGACAATTTACCCACCCCTTTGCATAGCGGTTTTTATTCCACATATACACATTATCAAGAATATTTCGAAAGATATAAAAAGAAAAAGTTATAAATTTAGGAAATATGAAAATTTCTGACGCCAATTTAAAAATAATTTTAGATTCCCGTGGAAAAGAAACTTTAGAGGCAGAATTAAGAACCGATAAATTTTCAGCATTAACTTCGGTGCCTTCGGGGAAAAGCCGTGGGGCACACGAGGCGTTTGTTTTGGAGCCGAAACTGGCACTAGAGAAATTTGAGGACATTAAACCGCAGATTTTAAGCCGAGAATTTAACAGCCAAGAAGAATTTGATAATTTTTTGATTCAATTGGATGGCACGCCGAATAAGCAGAATCTTGGTACTAACTTGATTTTAGCTTTGTCCTTAGCTTTCGCACGGTTAATGGCGAAAACAGAAAATCTTGAGCTTTTTCAATATGTCCAATCAATTGGACATATTACCAACTCCCCGATTACCCAACCACCTCACCCCATTTTTAACGTGATTAACGGCGGCGCTCATGCCACTCACCCGCAATCCAAACTTGATTTTCAAGAATTTCAAATTATTCCAGAAGTTAAAGATTTCGGAATGGCTCTAGGTTTGGGCCAAGAATTTTATAGAAAGCTTAAGGAATTTTTAGAAAACAAATTCGGCAAGGAAAATATTTTACTCGGCGATGAAGCTGGATTTTCCTGCTCTTTTAAAAACAATGAAGGAGCAATTGAAATTTTAGCGGAATTAATTAAAAAATATAATTACCCCTTAAGAATCGGGTTGGATGCGGCTGCTACGCAATTCTATAAAGAAAATAATTATATTATTGGCGGCAAAAATTATTCTGCGGAAGAATTAAAAAATTTTTATCTGAAACTCATTGAATCTTATAAAATTTTATCAATTGAGGACCCGTTTTATGAAGAAGCGTTTGATGACTTTTCAATACTATCACACGTGATAGTACCAGAAAACGTAAAAGTGATTACTGATGACCTGACGACCACCAATCCCGAAAGATTACAAACAGCTGTTGATAAAAAAGCCGGCAATACGATTTTGATTAAACCTAACCAAATCGGTACGCTTACCGAGACATTAAAAGTAGTAAAAATGGCCTATGAAGCTAATTGGCAAGTAGTTATCAGCCACCGCAGCGGCGAAACAATGGATGATTTTATCGCTGATTTAGCGGTTGCTATTAATGCTTGGGGATTAAAAGCCGGCGCGCCAGCCGCTCCGGAAAGAATGGTAAAATACGAAAGAATTATTAAAATAGCCGCTAAGGATTAGCCACTAGAGACTTTAATAAACTTTGACCAGTCATTTCTTCAGGTTTATTAATTCCCATTAATTCCAAAATTGTCGGCGCTACATCAGCCAAAATGCCGATGGTTTCTTTTTCTGACTGCCTGATTTCGGCTTCAGTCCTTTGTTTCATAAACTCTTTGGCCACGATATAAATCGGTACTGGGCTCAGGTCATGTTGGGTTTCCATTAAGCCGGTAAGTGGCTCAATTACTTTCTCCATATTACCGTGGTCAGAGGTGATAATTAAAACGGCATCAGCTTCTAAAGCCGTTTTTACAACTTTCTCAATTTGTTTATCCATGATTTTTACTGCCTGAAGACACGCCTCGTAATTTCCGGTATGGGCAATGATGTCGGGATTGGCGTAATTAATTAAAATGAAATCAAAGGCCTTTTCTCCAATTGACTCAATGGCCCGAGTAGTAATTTCTTGCGCCATCATTTCCGGATGCTCATCTTGGCGAATAATGGTTCTTGACGGAATAAGCACGCGATATTCATTTTTAAAGGGCTCTTCTTTTAATCCATTAAAAAAATATGTGATATGGGGATATTTTTGAGTTTCGGCGATTCTTAGCTGAGTTTTCTCGTTGTCTGATAAAATTTTACTTAAACAAACCCCAATCTTTTCCGGAGGATATGCTATTGGCACCTTAAATTCATTATCATATTCAGTCATTGTCGCAATATGCATATTATTAAATGATTTTACCGGAAAATTGGTGAAGTTTTTATTAATAAAAGCCGCTGCTAATTGCCGAATGCGGTCTTCTCTAAAGTTAAAAAAGATAAGAGCATCGTTGTTTTTAATCTCACCATCAGCTTTGGTTTTTATCGGCTCAACGAACTCATCGCTTAATTTTCGACTGTAGGTTTCTTTAATGTGGGCTTCAATATTACTAACCACCTCTCCTTCGCCTATTAAAACAGAATAAGCTTTTTGGGTTCGTTCCCAGTGAGCCTCTCTATCCATCGCATAAAAACGGCCGCTTAAACTCGCTAATTTTTCTTTGGGGATTTGAGACAATAATTCTAAGGTGGACTCTGGTGGGCTGTCCCTGCCATCTGTAAAAAGATGGAGATTTAATTTGGTGATATTTTCTTTTTTGGCGAATTCAATAAGCGCCGATAAATGCTCCAAAGAGCTATGAACGTTGCCCTGCCCCAGTAGGCCAATAATATTAACGCTGGAGTTATTCTTTTTGGCGTGCTCAAATGCTCCCCGCAAAGCTTTATTCTCAAAAAAACTGGCGTCTCTAATTGATAAGCTGATTCTGGGATAATACTGATAAATAATTTTGCCGGCTCCCAAATTAAGATGCCCGACTTCTGAATTACCCTCCTCGCCCCAAGGTAAGCCAACGCTAATGCCTGATGCCTGGAGTAAGCTACTAGGGAAATTAGCTTTTAAATAATTTATACTTGACGGATTGACAACATAAATTGGGTTAAAATCATTTGGTTGCCCCACCCCCCAACCGTCTAAAATTACAAGGACGACTGTTCTTTTTGACATTCTTTTATTTTAACCTATAATTAATATATCGCAAAATAACCGTTCCTAACACAATTCAAAAATAAACTAACAGCGGATTTATTATTTGCTGATTTATTATGAAGAATTTAGCGAACAATTTAATTGTATTTTATGATTTATCAAAGTCCAATTTTTTGGGCCGCTTTAATTATACTCGGAACAGTTCTTGGCTATTTTGTCAGGCAGCTTATTGCTGTTAGACAAGCTAATTCCGTAGAACAAAGAATTAAAAAACAGATTGAGGAAGCCAGGGCCAAATCCAAAGAAATAGTTCTTGAAGCTCAAGAAAGATCAACCACTCTTTTAGAGGAGATTAAAAAAGAGGAAAGAGAAAACAAGGCTCAATTAACCCGATTAGAAGAGCGACTCTTAAAAAAAGAATCTCAATTAGAGGGGCAATCTTCTGATTTAAAGCATCGAGAAGATCAAACTCTTCAGGATATAGAAAAATTAAAAACTGCCAAAGCCGAAATAGAAACCCTAAAACAAAAAGTCATAATTGAGTTAGAAAAAATAACCGGTCTTTCTGTATCTGACGCTAAAAAATTTCTCTTGAAAGACATCCAAGAAAAATATCAACAAGATTTAGCCACTACAATTACTAAGCTAGAAAATGAAAGGCGGGAAGAAATTGAACGCAAAAGCTTAGAAATTATGACAACCGCCATTCAAAGATACGCTCGCTCCCATGTCGGAGAAATTACTACCACAGTTTTTAACATTGGAGACGAAGATATAAAAGGGAAAATCATTGGCCGTGAAGGCAGAAACATTAGGGCTTTAGAACGTGCCACTGGCGTGGAATTTATTATTGATGAAACACCGGAAAGTATTATTATCTCGTCTTTTGACCCGGTGCGCAGGGAAACTGCCAAATTAGCTCTACAGAAACTTATTAAAGACGGACGAATCCAACCAGCCAAAATTGAAGAAAAAGTCGAAGAAGCAAAACAAGAATTAAATAAAAAAATAATTGAATTAGGTGAGGCGGCGGCTTATGAAACAGGGATATATGATTTACCTAAAGAAATTATCCAATTATTAGGCCGTTTACATTTTCGTCTTAGTTATGGTCAAAATGTTTTAATTCATTCCATTGAAACCGCATACCTCGCCTCTATGATGGCGGCTGAATTAGGAAGAAATGTCGAGGTAGCTAAAAAAGCCGCCCTACTTCACGATATTGGCAAGGCAGTTGACCACGAAATTCAAGGCAGCCACGTTGAATTAGGTAGGAGGATTCTTAAAAAATACGGAGTTGAAGAAGAGATTATTAAAGCGATGGAGCCACATCATGAAGAATATCCCTTTGCCACGGCGGAAGCTTATATTGTGGCGGCAGCTGATACTTTATCAGCTAGCCGGCCAGGCGCCCGTAGGGACACCTTAGAAAATTATTTAAAACGATTAGAGGACTTAGAAAAAATTGCTTTAGAATTTGAGGGCGTAAAAAGCGCTTATGCAATCTCAGCGGGCCGAGAATTAAGAGTTTTTGTGGTGCCGGAAAAAATAGATGATTTCAAAGCCCTTCAATTAGCCAGAGAAATAGCGACTAAGATACAATCTGAACTAAAATATCCAGGAGAAATCAAGGTTAATGTCATCAGAGAAGTCAGGGCAGTTGAATACGCCAAATAAAATGAGGTTTTTTCGCCCAAAAAGATATCCAGAAATTATTAACAAATAAGCCCTTGTTTTAATTAGGTTTTTACTATATAATTTTGATGTACTTAAAATATAAAGGTCGAAAGAATAAATGAGATACTAATATACTAATTCATACTAAATGATACGAATGAATACGAATTCGTATTTATTTAGTATAATTCGCATCCATTCGTATATTGGTATCAGATTACTATGAATAAAGTAGCGCTTACCGAAGCAATAATGAAAGCATGCAATATTGAGGTTAAGAAACAAGCCACTGAAATCGTAGAAGCTGTTTTTGATACTATTACTAAAACCTTGGCTCGCGGCGAAGAAGTGGCAATTGCTGGCTTTGGTACTTTTCGAGTGGTGAAAAGAGCGGCTCGAATGGGTGTTAACCCAAAAACCGGAGAAAAAATACAAATAGCCGCCGCAATCAAGCCAAAATTTAAGGCAGGCAAGGTTCTTAAGGAAGCAGTAAAATAATAAAGAAAGGCTTTACAAAGAAATAAATAATCCCGAGAATATCGGGATTATTTATTTATAGGCGAAGCATCAATTTGATTAAGTATTTCTTGAACTGCCTTTATCTTTTCTAAGGATTGATTTAAGTCTTGAGAATTTGAACTTACCGCAGCCCTTAAATCATCTGCCGCTCTTTGAAGTAATGATTGGATAACTATGATTTTGCCAGCATCAAAATTGTTGTTAGGATTTTTTATTAAATACTGAATTTCATTTAATTTCACCTGAATTGAGGCGTTTACCTCGCTCGCTTTTACAATTAAATCGCTTTCATTCGCTTGATTTTTAATATAATAAATACCGCCAGAAATTATTAAAAGCAAAACAATCGCACTGACTGTGCTTAAAATAAATTTACGGGAATAAAAACTGGTTAAAATATCTCCGAATTTAAACCCATACCTTTTACCCGCCTTAATTTCCAAAAGAAGCAGTTTCTTTGACTTTTTGGAATAATCAGCACTAGGTTTAATTTCCTTTAACTCTTTTAAAATTTTGAATAAATCGTTATTCATATTATTTATGGCTTAGAATTTAATATTTTTCTTAAGTTTTTAATGCCTCGATGCTGCAATAATTTAACCGCGCCTTCTGTTTTATCTAAAATTGAAGCCACCTCTTGAAGAGAAAAATCCTCAATAAATCTCAAAATAATCACATCCTGCTGTTCATCGCCAAGTTGAGCGATGGCTTTTTTAACTTTTTCAAGGATTACTTCGCTATCCAGCGCTTCTTCGGCTGAGGGATCATTGGTTTTTAATTCCACTATTTCTTCCAAAACAATGCTTGTTTTTTTTGTTCGGTAAAAATCAATCACTTGGTGCCTAGCCACTGAATAAAGCCAGCTGGAAAACGGAAAGCCCTGAAAATTAAAATTTTCTATATTCTGCCAACTTTTTAAAAAAACTTGGTGGGTGAGGTCCTCGGCTTCCTCACGAAGGCCTACTTTAAGATAAATAAACCGATAAATCTGCGGTTGATATTTATCGTAAAGAAGGCCAAAAGCCGAAGCCTCACCCTTAATGGCTTTTTCAATTAAATTTTTATCGCCATCTATCATAAGAAAACGAATAAAGTAGTAATTAGTTTCTTGGAGCGGGTAAGGGGAGTCGAACCCCTCTTATCTGATTGGCAACCAGATGTAATACCGATATACGATACCCGCGTATTAAGCTAAATAATTATAGCCGAAATATAAAATCAGTAAAGTCGTGTACTAGATTTCTTCCAATGGATATATGTCTAACGCGACTTCTTCGTAAGGGTGTACCTTCTTAATTGCCGCAATAACGTCCCTTAGGATGTCGCGGCTGCACACAAATTCTATCCGTTCCTCTTTCACCGACTCTAATTTACCAACCTCGCCAATCGCTGGATGGCTGCCTTGTTCTGGCTTAAATCGTCCAATTCCCTTTGAAGAAAAACTGCAATAAGTATAGTTGCCGATTTTTCCCGCGCCGGCACTGCCGATTACTTCGCGAACCACGTCCGCGTGCGATTCAGGCACAAATAAAACGATTTTTACATTATTAGATTGACTCATTTTGATTTTTGATTTTTTAATGTCCCCCCACTAGGAATCGAACCTAGATTTACTGCTTAAGAGGCAGCTACTTTGCCGTTAAGTTATGGGGGGCTCTACTCCGACCCTTGTCGGAGTCCGACTACGGTCGGACCAAATTGAGCTATGGGCGGTCTTATTTTTGTGCCCCTGCCCCGATTCGAACGGGGAACAACTGCTTCGAAGGCAGTGATGATATCCATTTCACTACAAGGGCATACTTTGAAATTTCTAATTCCTAATTTTCCAATTGCCAATTTATAATATATAATTAAAATCAATGGAAATCAAGAATTTAAAAATCCCAAAAGAGATTATTGATATTGCAAAACAATTGATTAAAGCTAATTTTCAGCCATATCTGGTGGGTGGTTGCGTTCGCGATCTTTTACTAAAAGAACTCCGACCGCAGTCGGAGTCCGACCGACGGGTCGGACCCAAAGATTGGGACATTGCGACAAACGCAAGGCCAGAAGAAATTCAAGAGATTTTTCCAGATAGTGTTTACGAGAACCAATTTGGCACGGTTGGCGTAAAAACAGAAAACGAAGAACTGTCGCTAAAAATTGTTGAAATTACCACTTTTCGCTTGGAAGGAAAATATACCGACAAACGCCATCCGGACGAAATCAAATTTGCCAGAACAATAGAAGAAGATTTAGCTAGGCGCGATTTCACGATTAATGCTATCGCATTAAAATGTGATACCAATATACGAATGCATACTAATGATACGAATGAATACGAATTAATTGACTCGTTTAACGGCCAGAAAGATTTAGAAAGCAAACTTATCCGCGCGGTTGGTGAACCAGAAAAACGATTTACTGAAGATGCTTTGCGAATGTTGCGAGCGGTGCGATTTGCGGTTGAACTTAATTTTACGATTGAAAATAAAACCAGTGAAGCTATAGAAAAACACGCTGGGCTCTTAGAAATTATTGCCAAAGAAAGAATCCGCGACGAATTTATAAAAACAATTATGGCGTCCGGAGCAAGCCGCGGCATCTTGCTTTTAGAAAAATTAGGACTATTAAAATATATTCTCCCCGAATTGGAACAAGGCATCGGCGCCGCCCAAAATCTTCATCATATATACGAAGTATTTGAACACCATATCAGATCTCTTGATTATGCCGCCAAGCAAAATTATTCGCTGGAAATTCGCCTGGCTTCTTTATTACATGATTTAGGCAAGCCCAAAACCAAACAAGGCGAAGGTTATAACGCGACTTTTCACGGACACGAAATACTTAGCGCTAAAATGGCCGCTCGAGCGCTTGGTATATTATGCTTCCCCAAAGAAACGATAGAAAAAGTTAGCCATCTTGTCAGATATCATATGTTTTATTACAATGTGGGCGAAGTTTCAGAAGCTGGGGTGAGAAGGTTTTTGGCGCGGGTGGGGCCGGAAAATGTAGATGATCTATTAAAACTTCGCGAAGCGGATAGAATCGGCTCAGGCACGCCCAAGGCGGTGCCTTATAAAAATCGACACCTACTTTTTATGATTGAGAAGGTCAAACACGATCCGCTCTCGCCAAAAATGCTAAATGTCAACGGTAATGATGTGATGAGAATTTTAAGTATTCCAGCTGGGCCAAAAGTGGGGCAGATTTTGGCGATTTTACTAGACGAAGTAATTGAAGAGCCGGAAAAAAATAATATTGAAGGTTTAAAATTAAAGATTAAAGATTTAGGAATATTACCAGACGCCGAGCTTAAAAAATTAGCAAAAAAAGCGGGCGAAAGAAAAGACGAGTTTGAAAGCGGTGTTGAGGAGGAAATGAAGAAAAAATATTACGTTAAATAAATAATATTCGGACCGTAGTATACCGGTAGTACACATGATTCGGGTTCATGAAGATCGGGTTCGATTCCCGACGGTCCGACTGAAAAATAAAATACATGCGGTTGGTTTTTAAAAATATAAAAAATTCTTCATTGAACTTGATGCGCAGCGCCGGATATAGTTTTGTGCGAATGGATAATAAAACAGGCGAGGAAGAATTTAAACGCCGGCTTTCTGGCGCTGATTATCCAAAATTTCATGCGTTTGTGAAGGCCGACCGCGATTCTGTCTCTGTAAATTTGCATCTGGACCAGAAAAAACCGTCGTATGGCGGCTACACCGCTCATTCCGGCGAATACGAAGACAGCGAAATTTTGGGAAAAGAAGTGCAGAGGATAAAGAGAATTTTTGAAAATCAGCCGTATTAAGTTTTTGGGCCTATAGTAAAACGGCATTACACAGCATTCGCATTGCTGAGGTCGGGGTTCAATTCCCCGTAGGGTCACATTCTAGAAC
>CAYIWD010000002.1:0-40524 GCA_964367055.1 uncultured Candidatus Saccharibacteria bacterium | reverse complement strand
ATAGTTGAGATATTCGGTCCGGAATCAAGCGGCAAAAGTACAATGGCGCTTCATGTTATTGCCGAAGTTCAAAAAAAAGGTGGAAAAGTTGCTTACATTGACGCCGAGCACGCGATGGACCCTGATTATGCCAAAAAATTGGGAGTTAAAATTGAAGACCTTTTAGTTTCCCAGCCGGATTCAGGCGAAGACGCTTTAAATATTTTGGAAGGTTTGGTTCGTTCTGGTATTATCAGTGCTGTGATTATTGACTCGGTGGCGGCTTTGACTCCGCGAGCGGAAATTGAGGGTGAAATGGGTGCGCAATTTATAGGATTACAAGCCAGAATGATGAGCCAGGCGCTTCGCAAAATCACTGCCTTAGCTGACCGCTCTAAAACTTTGATTGTTTTCATCAATCAACTTCGCGATAAAATCGGAATGATGGGTTATGGCGAACCCACCACTACTCCGGGCGGCCGGGCATTAAAATTTTACGCTTCTGTAAGAATTGATTTAAGGCGCATTGCCCAAATTAAAAAAGGTGAAGATGTGGTTGGCAATCGCACCCGCGCCAAGGTGGCAAAAAATAAAGTGGCGCCGCCTTTTAAAATAGCGGAATTTGACATAATGTACGGCGAGGGAATTTCTTATGAGGGTGATGTTTTGAATGTAGGAATAAAAAGCGGCGTAGTTAAAAAAACCGGCAATACTTATTCATTTGAGAACGAAAAACTCGGCGTTGGTTTAGAGCAGTCCCGAGAAAAATTAAAAGAAGATAAAAAACTTTTGGGAGAAATAAAAAAGGGGGTTTTGGAAACGTTAAAGAGTTAAAATTAATTAATTTTTTGCGTCATTGACAAAGCAGTTGGAATATACTACCCTGTTTTTAGTTACTTAAATTCACGAGAAAGGAGGTGGTTCACGATGATGAGTCCGGTCGATAAATATGCTCACTTGCTGAGCGGTTTGACTTGTTCAGAAACAAGGGATCGCGCGATAGTGAAAAAGATTAGACAAATGGGCTCATATGAAGATGCCATCGCGTTTTTCAGAAAAGCCGAACATCCTCCGAGCATCAGTCGCTTCATTTTCTATCCTATAGATGCTCAGCGGGAAACGATCCGCGATTTGCAAAACTATTTGAGAGAAATAGGGATGCAGGTTCCTGCGCCTGACAAGCCCGTCCAAAGATTCTTGGATGGCGGAAGATATCCAAAAAGAAAAATCCCCCAGGAGTAAAGCGCCTACGAGGCACGCCCTATCCATCAGGAAACGGCCTCTTTTTTTATACCGCAAAATTTATTTTATAAAAATTCTCAAAAATTTTGGCAACGATTTTTTATTAATTTATTAATTTTATCTATTGATTTTCGTCTATTAATTTTTAATCGTTTGCTACTTTCGTAGTGCACTCCCTCCGCATTATGCTATAGCATAGTGGCGAGCTACTCATCGGTTTAGTAGGGCATATAAATCGTTCCGTACTTCGTGTGACGCGGTTTGCCGTGGGGTCTCTTTTCTGACTTTTTTGACACCGGGCTTGAGCTGTATTTTTTCTTTTTTCTTTCCTTATAACTGCGCTCTAAATAACTACGATAGGCCTTTTCGTCCATGGCTTTTTTAATAACGCTAATGGTTTGGGGTGAAACCCATAATTCATTGCCAATTTCCTGATAAGTTTTGCCTGAACTAAGCCCGTCCATAGTCGCAGCACGCACGATTAAATCGCGGCGTTCATGAGAAGTAATAAGCAACGGTAATAATTCTTTAGATTCCAATATTTTTCGCCAACAAGCAACTTCCCATTCCTCACGGGAATGATAATCATTAATTGATGGAACTGCCGTAGATCCTTTTTTATCCATAAAGTAATTTTAGCATATCACTATGCTATAGCATAGTGCCAGTGGCTTGTTAATGTAATAATTGTGAAATTCCTATCTACTATTTGTTACTATTCTATAGCATAGTGTTCGATAAGCAACGATAAAACTAATTTAATGTTTTTCATTATTCAACCCGTAGAAATTTTCAAATAGCTTCGCAACCAAGATGGGGCCAGTGCCATTAGGCGTCGGGGTATAAAAGTTTAATGCGACAGGCGACATGGATAATGAACTCACGTCAAAATCACCCAGTATTTTTTTAACTAAACTATTTTTTTGTCGCGTGTCGCTTGTCACATTTTCCATGTTGTAGCCGAAATCAATTATACTGGCGCCGTCTTTTAACATTTCTGGCTTTATTAAGCCGGCTTTACCAACGCCAGAAATTACCAAATCCGCTTGTTTTAAAATTCCAAAATCACTTCCTTCGTCTAAAAGATAAATTTCTTTGGTTTTGCCTATGAGCCATGTCGCGATTGGCTTGCCTACTAAAAAACCTAAGCCGACTACAGCCACGCGTAAATTTTCAATTTTCAATTTACAATTTTCAATAATTTTTTGAACTACGTTAACTGCTGGTGGCAAAACTAAATTTCTGCCATTATAAAACGCGCCCAGCGCTCGCTCGCCTAAAACATCAACATCTTTTTCGCGTGGAATGACGTTTAAAATATAATGTTTATTCAGATGTTCGGGTAGCGGCAGTTGAACAATTACGCCGCCGACTTTTTTAAGTAAAGCGATTTTATTTGCCTCTTGGCGCAAATCGTCGTTTTTAATACTTTCAGGAAATTTATAAATTCTAAAATCAATTCCTAATTCTTTAGCGATTTTTTCTTTTTGATTTAAGAAACTAATAGAAGCTGGATTTTCACCGACCAAAATTACCGCCAAAATTTTTTCTGGCTTGGGTTTTGCCTTCAATTCATCAATGATTTTTTTGGCTATCTCTGTGCCGGAAATCTCCCGCATAATTTTTTAACTTCTTTTTTAATCAAATTCGGATCTTCTTTTTTAATTAAAGTTTGGTAAATCAATTCCGCGATTTTTCTCATTTCCTTTTCTTTCATACCGCGGCTGGTAATAGCTGGCGTTCCCAAACGAATGCCTGACGGGTCAAAAGAGGAACGAGTTTCATAAGGAATGGTATTACAATTAACAATAATGCCGACTTGCTCCAATTTATCCTGCGCTTCTCGGCCAGAAATATTTAAATTATTCAAATTAATTAACATTAAATGATTGTCTGTGCCATTAGAGATAAGTTCAAAATTAAATCTTTGTAATTGATAAGCTAAGATCTTGGCGTTTTTCACTATTTGGCGGCTGTATTTTTTAAATGATGGGCTTAATGCTTCTTTTAAGCAAACAGCAATAGCGGCGGTTTGATTGTCGTGCGGCCCGCCTTGAAGACCCGGAAAAATTGCTCGGTCAATGGCTGAGGCAATGTCAATTTTATTACGTTTCGCGATTAGCGATTTACGATTAGCAAAGATAATCGCTGCTCTTGGTCCGCGAAGCGTTTTGTGGGTGGTGGTTGTTACAATATCGGCATATGGGAACGCTGAAGGATGAAGCCCAGCGCTAATTAGGCCGGCGATATGACTGATATCAGCCATAAAATAGGCATTAACTTCTTTAGCAATCTGACCAAATTTTTTAAAATCAATAATTCTTGGATAAGCAGTGGCGCCAGCAACAATAATTTTTGGTTTTTCTTTTTTGGCTAATTTTTGAATTCCATCATAATCAATATAGCCGTTTCTTTTAACGCCATATTGGACTGATTTATAAAATCGGCTGGAAAAATTTACTTTGGAACCATGCGTCAAGTGGCCGCCAGAAATTAAATCCATTGCCATAATTTTATCGCTTGGCTGAAGCAAGGCATAATAAACCGCCATATTAGCGGGTGAACCAGAATATGCCTGAACATTGATATGCCAGTTTCTATTAAGATGAAACAATTTCCGCGCTCTTTCTTGAGCTAAAATTTCAATCTGGTCAATAATTTTGTTGCCAGCGTAATAGCGTTTATTGGGATAACCCTCGGAGTATTTATCAACCAAAGGCGAACCCAATGCCCTTAAAACCGCCTGGGAGGTAATATTCTCTGATGGAATTAAATTTATGGTCTCTTGCTGACGTTGGATTTCTTGTTTTATTAAATTTTCCAAGATTTTATCTTCCATTTGCTTGATAATACCCGATAGCTTGACCGACTTCAAGGTTTAATATATTTTGCGACTTAATTTATTAAGTTGCAACAAACTTGCTTTTGCGACAGATACGAATAAAATTAAATCATGGATATTAAAAAATTACTTGATGATTATCTTAATTATTTGGAAATAGAAAAAAATCGTGCGGTTAAAACAGAAGAAAATTATCGGCATTATCTTGAAGCGTTTATTAAATTTGGCGATATTAAAAACGAAAAAGATATTTCAAGCGATAAGGTTCGGGAATTCCGACTTTATTTGGCGAGGGCAAAAAGTTCATCAGGTGAAAATTTTAAAAAAGCCACTCAGGCATATTATATTATTGCCTTACGGAATTTTTTAAGATATTTAATCAAACGTGATTTTGAAGTTTTGTCTCCAGAAAAAATAGAGCTGCCCAAAATTCCTATTCGTCAAATTGAAATTATTGAATATGCTGATTTGGAAAGATTGCTAATTGCTCCCAAGGGCTCGGATTTGCGAGCCCTAAGAGACAAGGCGATTTTAGAAGTTTTATTTTCTACTGGCTTGCGAGTTTCTGAACTTTGTAGCTTAAATCGTTATTTTGATATTGACCGCGGCGAAATCACGGTGCGAGGCAAAGGCGGAAAATTGCGCATAGTTTTTCTTTCGGAACGGGCAAAAAAAGCCATCAAAAATTATCTGGATAAAAGAGGAGATGCGGACGAGGCGCTGTTTATTAGTTTAAGTAAGGCAAAAAATCCAAAAGTCATCGGCCGGATTATCCCCAGAACAGTGCAGCGATTAGTTGATTTTTACAGCCGAAAAGCCGGCATTTCAGAAAAAGTTCATCCTCATATGTTGCGCCATCTTTTTGCCACTGATTTATTAATCGGCGGAGCGGACTTACGCTCGGTTCAGGAACTTCTTGGCCACGCTAGTATTGCCACGACTCAAGTTTATACTCATTTAACCAATAAAGAACTCCGCGAAGTCCATCAGGCGTTTCATGGGAGAAGAAGAAAATAATTACCTGCGTCACTCTTATTTATAATCGATGTCGTTACCCGCTATAATAACTAACGATCGCATGTTATTATAGTAAAAACTTAATTTAACCACATATGAGAGGAGAATTTATTTATAAAATATTAGAAGCTATTGGTGATACAATAACAAATGCTGTTGATTTATTTGATGTGATTTCCAGCTCTGGTTATGGAGTTTCTCCTTCAAAATTAGAATATGAACTTTCAAAAAGGCAGAGAGAACGAAGTGAAAAATCGGTGGAGGAAAACTTTAAAAGGCAAGAAAAACAAAAATATTATAATTTTATATATTATTTAAAGAAAAATGGTTTAATTGACGAAAAGGAAAAGGATGATAAAAAATTTTTTATTATCACCAAAAAAGGCAAGGAGAAACTTTTTTCTTTAAGAGAGCAAAACAAGAATAGATTACCAAATCCTTTTTATAAAAAAGAATCAGGAGATAAATTTACGATTATTGTTTTTGACATTCCTGAAATTAAAAAAAGAAAAAGAAATTGGTTGAGGGCGGCGTTGAGGGATTTACATTTTAAGATGATTCAGAAAAGCGTTTGGATGGGGAAGATAAAGATCCCTAAAGAATTTTTATCCGATATCCGTGAAATGGATTTGATTGATTGCGTAGAAATTTTTGAAATTAGTAGAACCGGCAGTTTAGAGAAATTAATTTAGAGTTGGATAAGATATAATTATTCGGGGAAAGTGATTTGCTATAATAACTAACGATCGTTAGTTATTATAGCAAATTTAGCAGTTTTTGGTTTTTAGTAGTTTGGGGTATTTCACGGTTTTTTATTTTTTTTGTGGGCAGGGAGGGACTTGAACCCTCAAACCTTTCGGCACTAGCCCCTAAAGCTAGCGTGTTTGCCATTTCACCACCTGCCCTTGACTTCCTTAGTATTATATGCTATACTTTCGGTAACTTCAAGAGAATAGAAATCTTAACTCTTGAAACTTGAAAAGAGAACTTTAATAATTTTATAAGGAATGAAATAAAAAAACAACACAAATTTGATTGGCCATTGGCCGGAAAGGGGAAGGAAAATGTTGATTTTAGAAATCGTTTTTTTTGGTGTGGTTTTGGGGCTTTTTGTTATAATGGTCGCTGTGTTTTTGTTTAAGGCGGGGTTGATCGAGGTTGACCCCTACGAAGCCGTGGTGGTCAAAAATATTTGGACAGGCGTACCTCGAGCTCTTGCCGCGGGAACACATCAAGTTATCCCTGGCTGGGAAGAACAGTTGGCGCGGGTTACGCTCAAAAATGAGCCATCTGACCCGCCGGCGGTAAATGTTATCACCAGGGATGCCGTTGAGATCGGTGTGGATTATATCGTTCACACCCAACAGGTGGCAGACGCGGTTAAAGTCGCGACCGTCATTAACTACGAGCAAAGAAATACTCTAATCCAAACAAGGATTAGGGGGTACATCCAAGCCGAGATGAAGAAGTACTCGGCCGAGGAGGATCTGATTGAGATTATCCAAGTTACCCAAGCTCAAGATGGGCCGAAGGAAAAACGCAGGCCTAATATGGCGATTGCGAGCAATATTCAAGACGCTGTGAATGTAATTCTGGATAACGAGGTTTTGGCACAGTGGGGAGTTAAGATGGAAATACGAATTCAAAACCTCATTCTCCCAGAGAAGTTGACGGAGGTCGCAGAAGAGGCGGCTACCGCTGAAAGGGAGGGCCAACGCATTAAAGACAAAGCACAGGCTGCTGGCGTACCAAGCTGGCTTATGACTCTCGGCGATATTGCCGCTGATGTAACTAGGACATTGAAAGGAGGAGGAAAATGAGATCCCTAATCTTTTTGACTGTAGCGTTGGGCGTTGTTGGCCTTCCGTTAGTCATCCTTGCTTTCTCGCTGGCCGGTTTTTTTGGTGGGCTGATTGCGGTATTGGTCATCTTAGCGATTGGCTTGCGATTCGCCGGGTTTCTTGGACTATTCGTCATCCCAAAACCTGCGCTTACTCTTGCCAATTACATAATCGTAATTGGAACGGCTTCTGTCCTTTTTATCGGGGGGACAAAATATTATCATAAAACTCAAGAGGAAGAGGCGAGACGACGGCCAGCGTTAGTACGGGAAGCGGTTAAGAATAAAATAGAAATTATTCTCTACCCCGACCGTTACACATGGGTGCCTTTTCCAGAACACCATTGGGGGCACTTTGTGGTCGACCAAGATTTCCGCGTCAAGTTAACACAAAAAAACGCGGAAGGTCAGGATGAATTCGATTTCCTGGCCGGCAAGAAGTGGCCATTCCTAGGAGATGAAATCCCGGATAAGAAGCTGGGTTTGATGTCCTTGACGGGTAAACCGTTAAGGATGGCGATTTTTCTCAGGCCAAAAAGATGATGAGTGTTGTTCAGTTTGTGAAAGGAGGTGATTTAGATTTAAATTAGTACTTTGATTAGTGGCGACCCCACCGACTGAGCAATGCTCATGTCTGTGGGGTTGTTTTTTTCTTAGCCGAGTATACTTAGAAGAATTAAAGCAACGCCCTTGGAAATTAAAATAATGGTAAAGCCGATAGCGGCATACATAATTGTATTTCTACCGCTTTTAATTTTTTCCGGATTGTCGCGAGCAGTTAAAATTTGGAAACCACCGACTAAAATCATTATGGCGAAAATCGGGACGCTGATATAAATAAAATAATTTAGGACATTGTTAATGATAGTCATTACAGTCGCGTTAGTGCCTAAGGGGTTGGGAAGCGTAGTGCCGCCGGTGCCGAAATCTTGCGCCAAAACCTTCGGCATCAAGCCTAAAATTTTAAGAAATACATTGAGCATGCCTAGTACCTTAAATTAGAAATTAGAAATTTTTAGGTACTGGGTATGCCCAGTAGCTTTTAACTACCGAGCATTAAAGATAAAATCTTGGTTAGAAAAAATTAACAGAGCTTGTTTAATGTTTTACGACGTCCCACCCACAATGTTGCTGACAATTGCCGTAAAACTATAGGCTAAGAGAGCTATTGCTATAGCAACAGCAGCGTAAATCAGCTGATTTTTTGCGCTAGTAACTTTTTCGGCATCGCCACCAGAAGTCAAATAAGTGAAAGCGGCAAAAAGAATTAATATTATGGCAATGACAAAGAAAAAGACATAAATCCAGCCTATCACCCTGTTAATTATAGCCTGTAAGCCTGAAGCGGTTGTTATATTTATTGGCGGTGGGGTCGTGCTAGGAGGGGGAATTTGGGCTAATGCTGTGCCAGTTAACAACAAAACAATAGAACTAACCACTAGAGATGATATGGCTATTCTCGCTTTAAGTGATTTCATAATTTAAATTTCTAAATTCATTCTCGACCTTTTAGTTATTTTACGAAATATATGGTTTTTTATCAAATTGCATCGTAGGTGTTCCTCCCGGGACCGGGCTTGGACTGCCGCTACCTAAAATATCTTTAATAATGGCGCTGGCGGCGTAAGAAAGTAAGGCAATAGCAATTGCTACAGCGGCCCATAAAATTTGGTTTCTGGCGGAAATGATTTTTTGTGGGTCACCTCTGGCGGTTAGAAAACTAAAAGCCGCCAAGAGAATAAAAAATATAGCCACGATAAAGAAAATAGTATAGGTGTAGCTGACAACTCTGCCTAAAATATTGTAAACATCAGTTATACTTTTAACTGGACAAGTTGAGGGGTCTTTGCAAAGCTCGTTGGCGCTGTTTGTGGCGGTGGTTTGAGCAAAAACAAGACTGTTCATCAAGAACATATTAAATAAACTAACAGCGGCTAAAATTATTGTAAGTTTTTTTACGAACATTTTAATGTGTTCCATGGGCCGATGTTTAAATTATCCCAGCCCACGGCGATTATCTTAATTATTGTATCAATAATTAAATACGAAAGCAAGGCGATTAATAAGCCAATAACCGCGGCAGTAATAATTTCTTTACCCTTAGCAACTCTAACGGGCGAGCCAGCGGCCGTCATAATAAATCCGCCACCCACAACAATCATAATTGCGGCAAGCGGAAAAATAATGTAAATAAGATAATTAATAACCCTAGAAACCATTTCCATCAAAAAACACCAGTTGCAAGCCGGCTCGCTGTTTCCGCTGGCATCTTTTCCGCCGCAAGGCACTAAGCCAGCTGCCTGAACAACAAAAATAGCAAATAGCAAATATAAAATAGAAAATAGTGCGACGAGTTTTCTCATTTCAATTCGTTAATTTGGTTTTGGGCTTGGTCTAAGGCTTGTTTGGAATTAAGCTGGCCGCTTAAAACAGAAGAAATCATATCGGAAAAAATAGTTTTTATAGCTACGTTGTCTGGTTGGGGCCAGGAATCGCTCGTTAAAGCTTGCCTAACAAAAACACCAAGATTTGGGTCATCTTTATATTTTTCAATTAAAAAATTTAAAGCTGGCGGCTGGCCGCTTGTTGTCAGATAAACTTCCGCTATTTGATAATTAGCGGCGGCGGAAACAATAAAATTCCAAGCCGCAATTTGATTTTTGCTTTGTTTAGAAACTGCCAAGCCCCAATAGTTGGCGTAATTTTTAATTTTGTCAGCTTGGTCTGGATAAAATTGCGGCAGGTTAGACACTCTAATATTTAAATAAGGATTTTTTGCTTTGATTAAACGAAGGATAAAGTTGTAATTGAAAATCATAGCCAAATCGCCTTGGCTAAAACTATCTATAGAAGAAGTTAGGTTGTCGTTCCAGGTGTAATACTGACTGCTGGGGTTAGCGAATGAGAGATAAAAATTAAAAGCTGCTAGACCCTGATTGCCAAAACTTACTTCTCCGCTACTTTGATTAATAAACTGGCTACCGAATTGAAGCATTAAAAGATTTAGAATATCCGAGGCGGTGTCAATGCTTTTGTTTGAACCGCCAATCGCTGCGGCTGGCTTGGTAATTTGATTTAGAGTATTAAGTTCGCGAAGCTGAGGAATTAAACTCTGGAAATCCGACCAAGTTTTTGGCGGCAAAGCAATTGATTTTGAATTAAAAATATCTTTATTATAAATAAGAGCAAGCGTGTCTATGTAAAGCGGCAAAGCGTAAATTTTATTTTGAGAAACAAAATCGGATTTAATTATATCTGGAAACAGCTGCGCCAAATAACCGAGATTAAAAATAGTTTCTGGCACGGAGGCGAGCTTGCTAAGGTGTTTTGGCAGCCAAGTATTATGAAACATTAAAATATCCGGTCCTTGGTTAGTAGCTAGAGCGTTTAAAAGAGTTTTTTCGTAGGTATCGGCGTTATCAAATTGACGATAACTAATAGAGACAGCGTTATTTATTTTTGAATATTCATTAATGACTGATTGGATAGCATTTGCATTATTGACTTCAGCCACACCCCAAAAATCAATTTTGGTTTGAGAACCTGGGTTTAGAGTGCCACCACCACTGCCAGGCGCTTTTAAGCCTGGGATTAAACCAAGAAAAAGCAAGATAAAGAACAAGGCAATTAATCCAGCGACGCCGATAATGATAGTTTGGTTGCGGGTAAGATTCATAATTATTAATTATTATAAAGTAACGGCTCCGGCTATTTTATCTCCTTCTTTTAATCTCATAATTCTAACGCCAGAAGTGGCTCGGCTAGCGGTTCTAATATCCGATATTTTGGTTCTGATAATTTGGCCCTTAAGAGAAAGTGCCAAAAGTTCTTCTTCGTCAGTAATAATCTTGGCGCTGGCGATTGAACCGGTTTTTGGGGTGATTTTTGATGTTTTTATCCCTTGGCCGCCGCGGCTTTGAACTTTATATTGGCTAATCAGGGTTTGCTTGGCAAATCCGTTTTCCGTCACTATTAATAATTTGCGTTTGGCGCTTTGCTCTTTGTTATCTGTAATTATATCAAATCCAGCCACAAAGTCATTAGTTTTAAGTCTAATAGCTCTAACTCCGCTGGCTGAACGGCCGGTTGGCCGCAACTGCGATTCTTTAAATCTGATGGCTTGACCGCGACTCGTGGCTAAAATTATTTCATCTTTGCCGGAGGATAGATTTACCCATTTAAGCTGATCTGATTTTTGAAGAGTAATGGCGGTAATGCCGGTGCGCCTGATATTCGTGAAATTCTCTAAAGAAGTTTTTTTAATAATTCCAGCTCTCGTTGCCATTACCAAATAGTTTTGGGTTTCACTCTGGTAATTGATAATAGCACTGATTGTTTCGTCATTGGGAATCTCTAAGAAGTTTTGAATTAATTTTCCTTTGGCAGTGCGAGAGCCAACTGGAATTTCATAAACTTTGGTTTGAAAAACTCTGCCTTTGTTGGTGAAAAACAAAATATTATCGTGCGTGTTAGCCGAAATAAAATGAGTGATAAAATCTTCATCGCTGACTTCTGAGCCCATTAGCCCTTTTCCGCCGCGGCGCTGAACCTTGATAGTCGCCGGCGGCACTCTTTTAATATAGCCGCTCTGCGAAAGATTGATAATTACTTCTTCTTGAGGCACTAAGTCTTCTTCTTTGAATTCTTTTAAGCCAGAGCTAATGATTTTTGTCCGACGTTCATCGCTATAATTTTTCTTTAATTCCGCAAGTTCGTCTTTAATAACGGCTAAAATTTTTTCCGGGCTTTTCAAAAGTATTTCTAATTCTTTAATTAATTTTCTTTTTTCCTCTAACTCTTCATCGATTTTTTGGCGTTCCAAGGCGGCTAAAGTTTGCAGTCGCATTTCCAAAATGGCATTGGCTTGAATTTCGGTGAAATCAAATTTTTTAATTAAATTTTGAAGCGCGTCAGCTCGGTCTTTTGACTTTTTGATAGTAGAAATTATTTGGTCAATGACTGATAGCGCCTTACTTAAGCCCTCTAAAATATGAGCCCGCTCTTTAGCTTTTTTTAGGTCAAATTTGGCTCGACGTTCAACTATCAATTTGCGGTGTTCTAAGTGAGCAACTAAAACCTCTTTTAATGACAGAAGCTGCGGTTGAATACCGTTATCAATTAAAGCAATCATATTAAGATGGAAAGCTTTTTGAAGGTCGGTGTATTGATAAAGTTGGTTTAAAACTTTCTGGGGATTAGATTCACTTTTAAGTTCAACCACAATGCGCATTCCTTCTCTGTCGCTTTCATCTCGCAAGTCGCGGATACCTTCAATCTTTTTGTCTTGAACCAATTCGGCAATTTTAATTAGCAGTTCGGCCTTGTTGACTTGGTAGGGGATTTCGGTAATGACAATATTAAATTGGCCAGCTTTTCTTTCTTCAATTTCAGCTTTTGCCCGGCAAGTGATTGGTCCGTGTCCAGAGGCATAGGCGTCAACAATAGCTTTTTTATCGTGAATAATTCCGCCAGTCGGAAAGTCCGGACCAGGAATAAATTCCATTAAATCTTCGGTCGTACTTTTTGGATGGCTAGTTAAGTGGATTAAAGCGTTAACCACTTCATTTAAATTATGGGGCGGAATATTAGTAGCCATACCCACAGCAATGCCGATTGAACCATTAAGTAAAAGATTAGGAAGTTTGGCTGGTAAAACTTTCGGCTCCTCGCGGCTGGCGTCGTAATTCGGTTGCCAGTCAACTGTTTCTTTTTCAATATCAAAAAGCAACTCTTCGGAAATTTTAGAAAGTTTGGTTTCTGTATAGCGTTGGGCGGCCGGCGGGTCATTGTCTATTGAGCCAAAATTACCCTGACCAGTAATTAGAGGATAGCGCAAGGAAAAATCTTGAACCATTCTGGCTAGGGCATCATAAACCGCCATATCGCCATGAGGATGATAGCGGCCAAGACAAGAGCCGACAACGGTAGCGGATTTTCTAAATTTCGCACCATGAGTTAAGCCATCTTCCCACATTGTCCATAAGATACGGCGTTGAACCGGTTTTAAGCCGTCTCTTACATCAGGCAGGGCTCGGGAAACAATTACCGACATCGCGTAATCAAGATATGATTCGCGCAGTTCATCGGTAATTTCCCGTTTTTCAACTTTGCCAATATTAATTTTGCTTGAATCTTTGTCCATTATTTTATGGTGATGGTTTTGCTTTGGAAAATTTGCGAAATAATATTTTGAATATTTTCTTTAATTAAACCGCCAACGATTTTTAAACCATTTTTAAAAATTTGCCAAAATTTGACCTCTGAATTTTGATTCGCTAATTGTTGATTGGCATATTGGGTCATTGAATTAGTATAAATCAACCATAAGCTCACTACTAAAACCATCGAAATAGCGGTAAAAATAATTAAATATCGTCTTTTAATGCTTTCACTAGAATTTTGAATTTTAGCGAGCCAATTTTTAATTTTTTGAAACATTAGAATTATATTTTCAATACAACAATTTCTGTCTTTTTAACTTCGGCTAAATCTTTTTTCTTGATAGTTAATTTGTCTTGATTTTCCATTTGTCCAGATCTTTTGCCATTTAATTCTTCCAAAAATAGTTCGGATTTTAAAGCTGTTCTTTTTAATCCGGGAACCTTGAAAAAACTCGGAATAACAATTTTCGGCTCAATCTGTTTTATAATTTTTATCGCTACTTCAGCCCCAATAAAGGGCGGGCCGCCAGCAGGGATAAACAGAATATCAATTTCTTCCAAATGTTCCAAGATTGTTGGCTCCGGCATTTCTGAAATGTGACCCAAAAAACAAAGAGTAATATCTTCGATTTTTGCCAAATAAATTGTTTTCAAAAATTTCTCTGAAGATTCTTTGGCGAGAAAAAATCCAGTGATAATGATATCTTTAAAATGGTATTCGCCGGGCCCAGAAATTAGCTGATTAGTTGATTGGTTAATTAGTGAGTTAGTTAATGGAAGCGGGGTGAGTGTTTTTAAGACAATATTTGATTTAAAACGCGGCGCGGTGAGGCCAGTTTGAGCGTCAAAGGGGTCTGTTAAAACAACAAAATCGCCGCTTTGGAGTTTAAAACACCCCTCGCCGTAGAAAGTGATAACCATATAAATTAATTATATCTTATTTGGTCTAATTTTTCAACTATAAAATCCTCCGTTTATGCCGGAGGATTTTATTTTTTAGATCGAATTCGGTCTAAATTATCTTTCTTCTGTTTGCTGTCTAAATCTTTCTAAAAGATGATTAGCGTAGTCTTTACCGCCTAAGCCAAAAGCAATACCGCCAGCAATAGCCAGCATGGCAATTAGTCCCGTAATCAGAGTATTAAGAATAGCGGCGGCAATACCAATTTGAATTAAGGCTGCCAGAAATCCGAATACTACCACTACCCACCAAGCCAATGACGCCAAAAATTTCGGGTTATGAAGCTTGGCGCTTGCAACCGAAGCCTTAACAAGCGATTTAAGGAAGTTGGCGACAATAACTGCAATCAGCATTATCAAAACCGCTACGATAATATTGGGGATGTAAGAAATGACATCTCGTAAGAACAGAGAAACGCCGTAAAGTCCTAAAATATCAGTTACCGCCAAAACAAAAACTACGACAAAAAACCAATAAACCAAAAGGCCGACGAATTTACCGGAATTAATCTGAATACCAGCTCTTTCAAAGAAAGGACCTAGTCCCATCTTTCTTAATAAAGCGTCAATCTTAAGAGCGTTAATAACTCTTTCTACTAAGGCTTTAAATCCCGAAGCAACGATTAAGCCAACAACAATAAGAATCAAGGAGCCGATAAGCGAAGGCAAAAAGTTAATAATGCCAACCCAAACTCCCTGAAGCGAACTTATTAGTATTTCAGTCCAACTTTGAGCTATCATAGAGTTGCTAATTTACACAAATATGGCCACGAATTTCACTAATGATATTTGTGAAATTTGTGCTCAAATTCGTGAATATTTGCGAAATTATATCTTTTCGACCTTTATACCTTTATTATAGCTATAAAATTTTGAGATTGAAATGGCGAGGGTGTGGATAACTCTTAGCAAAAAATCTTTTTCTAAAATACACAAAAAACGCGCTAGTGTCAACAAAAAGTTATCCACAAAAAAATTTAGGACTAGACATCATTCTGTGATGTCGCCCCCGATCGCGCCTACGGCGCGATTTAGGGGCATTGATTTATTAAATTAAAAACCTATAATTATAATAATGCGTTTTTTAGCTCATTTGATTTTTTCTCTTTTTTCCAACCTAATCGCGCTTTTAGCAACTATTTATTTTATTAAAGGGTTTGAGATTGCTCCTGGTTTTGCGAGTTTCTTTATGGTGGTAGCTGTTTTGACATTAATTAACGCTTTTGTCAGGCCGATTTTAAAACTGCTTTTTACACCAATTATTTTTTTGACTTTCGGCTTGGGAGCTTTGATAATAAACGCCTTAATACTCTACCTTCTTGACAAAGTTTTGATAAACATTACTATAACAGGAACATTGTCTCTTATTTACGCTATATTAATTATAACAGCAGTAAATCTGGTGATTAATTTCACGGCAAAAAGAACCTACGCAAAGTAAAATTTGACTTTTGATTTTTTTATAGTAAACTAAAGGACATATGAAATTAAAACAAAGTCAATATTATATAATTTATGACCGCGATGAAAAGGGTGGCTATATTGCTTCAGCTCCGGCGATTCCCGGCTGTGTTGTTTATGGGAAAACCGTAAAAGAGGCGCATTCAAATATCAGCTTAGCGATTAAAGAATGTCTTGAAGTTATCCGCGAGTTTCATAAATCTTTTCCAAAAGAAACGATAAGGCCGGAAATTATCAAAAAAATTTCTTTTGTTAAGGTTCCGGAATATGTCTAAACTCAGGCCAATCGGCTATGATGGGTTTGCAAGAAAACTTTTGCGCGCCGGCTATATTCCTATACGTAAAACTAAACACACAATTTATTTTCACCCCACGAAACAAATAACAGTGCCGCTTCCCCATAAGCACGGTCGCGATATTCCTAAGGGTTTACTAGCTAAACTTATTAAGGAAATGGGAGTATCCGTAGAAGATTTTAATCATTTATGAAAAATAAAGGCCTTGCGCCAATCGCGATAATTTTGATAATCGTGGGAGTTTTGGTTGTGGCTGGCGGGGTTTGGTATCTATATCAAAAATCAAATATCAAAAACCAAAATAACCGGCAGTCGGCGGCTCAACAATCGTCAACCGCAGACGAGACGGCAAATTGGCAAACTTATCGGAATGAGGAGTATGGGGTTGAAGTGAAGTATCCTGCATATTTTTCAGCTTCATATGACGATATATTTAAGGATACATCTGACAATATTAATCATATAATTTTTTCGAGAGGGCCAAACCTTTTTTGTCCAGATTACCCGAATTGTCCTGATGTTGTAAATAGCCCTCTTTCAAAATGGAGCTTCGCAGGCGATGTAGGTGACGCTTTCCCTTTGCGTTTTGCTATTAAAATTTTTGATAAAAAAAATTATTCTGATCCCGAAGTAATTGACCCGGCAGATAATTTAGCGGCTAAACCCTTTGTAAATAAATCAATTAAAATTGACGGATTAGACGCTTCTTACAAGGCATACGATATTTTCGCAATTGAATGCGCTTCTGATAATTTGCGCAATATAAAATTGGAAAAAAACAACAAAGTATATGTGTTAAATTTTAACTACACGACAGCAGGATGTTCTTGTAAGACCGACGATATTAAAACAGATTGCGATAAGGATATGGCTGAATTTCGACAATTTAGCGATATGTTGATTGATCAAATCCTTTCCACTTTCAAATTTATTAAATAAAAATTAAATTTTTGACTTTTAATTCGTCTATGATACAATGATTTTATGACTATTATCACGACTCCCGCTAAATTAAAAAATTTAGTTAAAGACGCGATAAAAGAGGCGCTTGCTTTGGAGTTTATGAAATTAAGAGCTGATTTAACGCCTTTCGTTTCTGATAAAGAACAGAAAGAAATTGAGAAGCTCTACGGAAAACCAGCGCGTAGAAATTCGCACTCATCTTGGAATAAAAACGTCTCCTTTATTCTTGCGACCCATTAAGATTAAAATTTCTAATTGTTATTGGAAATTGAAAATTAGAAATTGAAAATTTATACAATATGTTTATTTCTATCGCTCAAATTATTGTTTCTATTATTTTGATTATTTTGATTTTGCTTCAGGAAAGAACATCTGGGCTTTCTGGGGTTTTTGGCGGCGGCGGTGGCGAGTTTTATGCTCAACGCCGAGGCATGGAGCGTTTAATTTTTTTAGGTACTATTGGCTTGGCAATACTTTTTGCGATTCTTTCTATTTTCAACCTATTAATATAAGGAGAAAAGAATTTTTCTACTAACATGTCTTTTTTCATTCAGATTTTCAAAAATTTTTCTCGTTATGAGCAGATGATTTTTGTCGCTGCTATTCTGGTTTTAATCTCTTCTACGGCTTTTGCGGCAGTTAATTTTATTTCTCAAAATAGTTCTTTAAAAGCTGTTTCCGGCGGAGAATATATTGAGGGCGTGCTCGGTCAGCCCAGCTTTATCAATCCTGTTTTGGCTTTGGCTAACGGACCGGATAACGATTTAACCGAACTTATTTTTAGTAATATTTCAAACTTAGCTGAAAGTTTGAAAATGAGTGATGGCGATAAAACATGGGATGTCCGTCTTAAGGAAAATCTTTTTTGGGACGATGGGGAAAAAATTACAAGCGACGATATAATTTCAACTATAAAAATCGTCCAAGACCCCGATAGTCGTTCTCCTCAAGCGTCAATGTGGCAGGGAGTAAATATTGAAAGGGTCAGTGAGCGAGAAGTAAAATTGACCCTTCCCGAGCCGTATGTTTTTTTTGAAGCCACCCTTAAAGATTTTAGGGTAATTCCTAAACATATTTATGGAAGCATCCCGGCTGCTAATTTGCGGCTTTCTGACTATAATCTTGAGCCGATAGGCGATGGCCCTTATCGCTTTTTGTCTTTTTCCAAAGACCGTTCCGGTTTTATTTCAGAATATCAACTTATTCGTAATGAGCGCTTCTCTGGCCAGAAACCTTATTTGGAAAAAATAGTTTTGAAATTTTATTCTAGCGAGGATGATTTAATTAAAGCTTTTAATTCAGGAGCGATTGACGGCTTCGGCGGTTTGAATGAAAAAAATATTAGTAAAATTAATATTAACCATCAAATTTTTGAGTTGCGAATGCCAAGATATTACGGACTTTTCTTCAACCCTGACGCTAACGACCTTCTTAAAGACAAGAATATCAGATTGACTTTGACTTATGCGACTGACAGAAAAAAAATAATTGAACAGGTTTTTGATGGCCAAGCGATGGCGGTTAACGGCCCTTTAATTATAGGAATGAAGGGTTACGACCCCAAGGTTGAGTCGCAAGAAGATTTTTCTTTGGATAAAGCATCGGCAGTTTTAGCTGCTAGCGATTGGAAAATAAATAGCGACGGAGTGGCCGAAAAAAATATTAACAAAGAAGTAAAAAAGTTAGAGTTTGATTTAGTCGTTCCTCAAATTCCATTTTTAGTAGAAACAGCTAATATTATTAAAGATGATTGGTCAAAAATAGGCGTTAAATTAAATTTATCAGTTCAGCCAGCCGATGAAGTTAATAACGGAGCTGTTAAAACCAGAAATTATGAAATGATTATGTTCGGCAATATCTTTGGAAATTATGACAGCCCTGATTTGTCTTCTTTCTGGCATTCTTCGGAACGATTTTATCCCGGGCTTAATCTTTCTCTTTATCAAAATCAAGCTGCCGATAATTTAATACAAGCGGTTAGAAAAGATTTTAATGATTTAAAGCGTCAAGCCGAACTTTCAAGCTTACAGTCATTAATCATTGCTGACCAGCCGGCAATCTTTCTTTTTTCGCCTAACTATATTTATGTGGCTGAAAATTCGCTGAAAGGGATTGACGAAAAGTTTATCGCTTCGGCAAGCGAGCGATTTAAAAATATTTCAAATTGGTATGTAGAAACAGCGAGAGTGTTTAAATAAAAGGCTTGACATTTATTTATGGATATAGAACAATATAAACAACTTGCTAAACTTATACGGGATAATAAAACTTATAAGGTTTATGACTTGCCCGAGCTTAAGGATTTAGAAATTTCTTTAACTGAATTAAATCCCAAAGAATCAACAACGGGCCATTCTCATAAAAGTGTTGATGAAGTTTATCTTTTCATTAAAGGCGAAGGCACAATGGAAAATGGCGCGGAAACTTTAAAAGTAAAAGCCGGCGACGTCGCGCCCGTTAAAGCCGGCGATTTTCACAGGGTTCATAATCCGGGAGATAAAATTTTAAGCTTCTGGGCGATTTTTGAAAAATATGAAGGAAGAGGGAAATAGCGAAATTTTCAATTACCAATTACCAATTACCAATTACCAATTACCAATTTTCAATGCGGGTGCGCCCAGGTGCTGAAATCGGCAGACAGGTTAGCTTCAGGAGCTAATGTCGGAAACGACGTGTGGGTTCAAGTCCCACCCTGGGCACAAGCATTTTGGGTTTTAAATATTCATCCCGAGCGTAGCGAGGTTAAGCAGATTTAATCCCGCACTTAGCTTTGCTATAGTGCGGGGCAAGCCCCTCCTCGCCCACATAAAGATATAATTTGCCCTTCGGACAAATTTCCCCGCTCTTCTAAGAAACATTAAGATATATAAATATATAATCAATTATGAAAAAAGTTATAATTTTATTTGCGATAATAATAGTGGTAATCAGTATCGGTGGTTATTATATTTATAATAACTTTATAAAAAATAACTGTCTAAAAAATGACGAAAGTTGTTACAGGGATGCTGTTAAGTTTTGTAAGGTCGGCGTTAAACAAGAAAGCGAAACAGATATAGGATACGCAAAAATGGAATGGCAGCACGAGATATTAGGAGTTGAAAATGGTTTATGTAAGGTCCGTAGACTAGCAAATAATAAAGTTAATATCGGAAAAGAAACCGCGGAAGAAACAAAAACTTTTTATCTTTATTACGAATTAGGCAATCCTGATAAAATTATAAAATCAGAGGATGTGAAATAAGATTTAACGTTTTCAGGGATGACCCACATTTTATGTTTAGACAAAAACTAACTGGGACAAAAAGAAGAATTATTTCGCGAGTACCGCGCTTAAAAGAAGAGCTACCTAAATCAGGGCCAGTGGTTCGTTTTGCGACTCTTGGCGGCTTAGAAGAAATCGGCCGCAATATGATGTTTTTCGAATATCAAGACGAAATTATTATTATTGACGCCGGTCTTCAGTTTCCCGAAGAAGCGACGCCTGGCATTGATTATATAATTCCTAACACTTCTTATTTAGAGGAAAGAAAAGGAAAAATAAAGGCGTTAGTCATTACCCACGGCCACTATGACCATATCGGCGCTATTCCGTATATTATGGGGAAATTAGGTAATCCACCTATTTTTGCCACTCCGATTACCAAGGAAATTATCGCCAGACGTCAGGAAGAATTTACCAACGCGCCGAAACTCAATTTCCAAATTATCAAATCGGGCGAAACACATCAACTGTCAAAAAATTTCAAAGCGGAATTTTTTGGCGTAGCGCACAATATTCCCGAAGGCGTAGGAATGATTATAGACACCCCAATTGGCAAAATCGTTCACCCCGGAGAATTTAAATTTGATTATGATGTTGACGGCAAACCCAGAGACGTAGAAATTTGGGAAAAAATCGGCAAACAAAAAATCCACACTTTATTTCTGGATTCAACCGGCGCTGAAGAACCGGGCTATTCAATCTCTGAAAGAGTGGTAGAAGCGGAGCTGGAAAAACTTTTCAAAAAAGCCAATGGCAGGATTATTTTGGCGACTTTTTCTTCGCTTTTAGACAGAATTGCGGAAATCGTAAAAATCGCCGAAAAAATGAATAAAAAAGTGGCGATTAGCGGCTCATCAATGAAATCCAATATCCAAATTGCGAGAAACTTGGGTTTTATGAAAGTTAAAAAAGAAACGCTTATTCCTTTAGAAGAAATTCATAAATGCCATGATGATAAATTGTTAATTCTTTGCACTGGCGCGCAAGGCGAGCCAAATGCGAGTCTAATGAAAATTGCTAACGGCGAACACCGCTATATCCAGGTTAAAAAAGGAGATACTTTGATTCTTTCTTCTTCGATTATCCCGGGAAACGAAAGAAGCGTTCAGGTGTTAAAAGACGATTTGTCGCGTCAAGGCGCTTTGGTTTATCACTATAAAATGATTGATATCCATTCTTCTGGCCACGCGCCGCAGGAAGAACTAAAACAAGTGATGAAAGCTATTAAGCCTAAATTCTTTATTCCTATCCACGGTTATTATTTTATGAGATGGCGAAACGGCCAGCACGCTCAAGAGGCGTTAGGGCTTAAGCCGGAAGAAACGCTTTTAATTGATAATGGTCAAATTGTTTTATTTACCAAAGATTCAGCAAAAGTAAGCGACGAGATGATTCCGGCTTTTTATGTAATGGTTGATGGGTTAGGTGTCGGTGATGTGGGTGAGGTGGTTTTAAGAGACCGCCGAGTTTTGGCGCAAGAAGGAATGGTGGTAATTATTGCTACTCTTGATAGGCGCAGCGGCCAATTTTTGAAAAATCCAGATATTATTTCCCGCGGCTTTATTTACTTGAGAGAAAACAAAGATTTTGTGGAGGAATTAAGAAAACGGATTCGGGGTTTAATAAACCGAATTCCACGCCATCAGCAAGTGGAAACTGACTATATTAAATCATTGATCCGAGACCAAATCGGCCAATTTTTGTATACTAAAACAAAGCGAAGGCCGATGGTTTTGCCAGTGATAATAGAAGTATAAAATATGAAAACAATTTTTAGCGGAGTAGCGCCTTCAGGTGTTTTGCATATTGGAAATTATTTAGGCGCTATAAAACAATGGCTTGAACTGCAAAAAGAAAATCGCTGTATTTTTTGCGTGGTTGATTATCACGCGATGACGATTTTTCAGTCGCCGGAAAAACTGCGGGAAAAAATTTTAGAAATCGCGACGATTTATCTTGCGGCTGGGATTGACCCGGGAAAGTCTATTATTTTTATTCAGTCGCATGTGCCAGAACATACTGAATTAGCTTGGATTTTAAACACCATCACAAAAATTCCAGAATTAGAACTAATGACTCAATTTAAAGACAAAGCTCAAGGATTTAGGGCTAAAATTAATGTCGGGCTTTTTAATTATCCGGTCTTAATGGCTTCTGATATTTTGCTTTATAAAACAGATATAGTGCCGGTTGGCGAAGACCAAAGACAGCACGTTGAAATCACGAGAACTTTGGCTCGGCGTTTCAATAATCTATACGGCGAAACTTTTATTATTCCGGAAGTTCAAATCAGAAAAGAAAGCGCTAAGATTATGGGGCTTGATGATACAGACAAAAAAATGTCAAAAAGCGCGGAAAATCCATATAATTATTTGGCTTTAACAGATGAGCCGTCTCTAATTAAAGAAAAAATTAAAAGAGCAGTGACTGATTCCGGAAAAGAAATTATTTATGATTCAAAAGATAAAAAAGGTATTGCTAATTTACTAACCATATATTCCTTGCTTTCCGAAAAACCGATTAAACAATTGGAAAAAGAATATTTCTGTAAAAGCTATGTTGAATTTAAAAATGATTTAGCTGAGGTTGCGATTGACTTCCTCTCGCCATTCCAAAAGAAATTTAAAGAACTCAAAAAAGACCAAAATTACGTTAAGAAGGTTTTGAAAGAGGGCGCTGAAAAAGCGGGAAATATTGCTCGGCTGACGATGGGGGAAGTAAAAAGGAAAATCGGCTTAATTTAATTCTTATCCGTGATCGTTATTCTCCATAATATCCGCAGTTTATACAATGTCGGTTCAATTTTTCGGACCGCTGACGCGGCTGGGATGGAAAAAATTTATCTTTGTGGCATCACGCCATCTCCGGTAGATACTTTTGGCAAGCCGCGGCAACAATTAACTAAAGTTTCTTTGGCTGCGGAAAAATATGTGGAGTGGGATGCTTCGAGTCGCTCAACACGAGCAACTTTAAAGTTGCTCGAAAAGTTAAAAGGGGAGGGCTACAAAATTTTTGCGGTTGAACAGAGCAAAAAATCTGTTCCGTACTACGAATTAAAAACTACAAACTACAAACCAAAAACTAAAATCGCGCTCGTTTTGGGCAATGAAATTAAGGGGCTTCCGCTTTCAATTTTAAAGCGGGCGGATAAAATTTTGGAAATACCTATGCGAGGTAAAAAAGAATCTTTAAATGTGGCTGTCGCGTTTGGGATTGTTGTTTTCCATTTAGTAAATTTATAAATATATGAGTCATTATTAAGCCATGGCTTAATAATGACTAAAAAAATGCGCCCATCGAGATGCGAGATGGGCGCACGTGAGCATTTGAGAAGGGTTCAGGCTTTCAGTTTCCTGTTTTTTGGAAACGGGCAGTCCAGGGGACATACTTCCCCGTATCAAAGCATTGACCAGTAACTGTATTTGCTTCGCCTCTCTCCACTAACACCAAACCATTGAATCGGAAAACTGTCATCGTCACGTTTTTGCCCTTGAAACATTCCAATTCGTTGATGGTGTTAGACCTAACTCTTACTTTTAACGATCCTCCTCTCCCATCTCTTTTAAGCCGTAAGTCGTAGCGTTTACTATTACTGGGGATATTGATATTACCGTTAAAAATAGTTCCGATAGGATCTCTAATAATAATTAGCCCCTTCATCTTTAACACCTCCTTTTATGTCAATTTGCTAATTAAATCTTACTAATTATTATCGGATTTAGCAATAATATTATTCAAGTTTCAATATTGCTGTTTTTTGTTTTAATTTATATAATTAAGAATATGGCTAAAACAAAAATTGCCCCTCAACAGGTTCAGGGCAATCCTGAGCAGAGCCGAAGGATTGCTATTAATGGTTTCGGTCGAATTGGGCGATTGTTCTTTCGGCAAGTGATTAACGAGCCGAATCTGGAAATTGTCGCTATTAATGACTTAGGCGATTTAGAAAATCTGGCTTATCTTCTGAAATACGACTCGGTTTATCGACAATTTCCGGGAAAAGTATCAAGCGCCAAGGGTGAATTAATTGTTGATGGAAAGAAAATTAAATTTTTCCAGGAAAAAGACCCGAGTAAACTTCCTTGGAAAGATTTAAAAGTTGACATTGTGGTTGAATCAACCGGTGCTTTTGAATCATTTGAAAAAGCTAAAGTTCATCTGGACGCCGGTGCTAAAAAAGTGGTGATTACCGCGCCAGCCAAGGATAAAGAAGGAGTAGATGGTGGAAAAACAATTTTTGTCGGCTTAAATGACGACGAATTGAAAAATATAAAATTATCAACTAACGCATCGTGTACCACTAACGCGGTTTATCCGGTGATGGCTATTATGTCGGAAAATCCCGGCATTGAGAAGGCGGTTTTAAATACTATTCACGCTTATACTGCCACCCAATCAATTGTTGATTCGCCTGTTAAGGGAAGCGATATGCGGCGCGGCAGAGCCGGAGCGCAAAACATCGTGCCTTCCACGACTGGCGCGGCAATTGCCGTTACCCGCGTTTTAAAAGATTTAGAAAATAAATTTGATGGTATTGCCTTAAGAGTACCGATTATCACCGGCTCAATCGCGGATATTACTTTTGTATCAAAAAAGAAAACTTCGGTTGAAGAAATAAATGAGATTTTTAAACGTGCCGCGAAAAGCCAAAAGTGGCAGGGGATTTTGAAAATCGCTGACGGAGAAGTTGTTTCATCTGATATTATTGGCGAGCCGTACGCTGCGATTGTTGATTTGAAATTCACCAAGGTGGTTAGTGGAGATTTAGTAAAAGTTTTGAGCTGGTATGATAACGAATGGGGTTATTGCGCCATGCTTCTAAAACACGTGCTTAAAGCAGCAGAAAATTTGTGAGCAAGTATTTAAAATATTTTCTGATTGGCATGGGAATTGTGGTATTAATTTGGCTGATAGTGGTTTTGTTGTTCGCTATCGGAGTTTTTAAAATAAATATCAATATCGGGCATTTTTAAATGAAACAAAAAACAAAAATAATTAATTTATTTAAGTGGCCTAAAGGTAAAACTGGTCAGGATATTCAAGACGACTTGTTCAAAAAAATGTCAGCCGAAAGAAAGATAGAGTTGTGGTCTAATTTTTTCAAATTGATTAAAGATTTATCTAAAGGGAAAATTCATTATGAAACAAATCGACCCAAGAGATCTTCTGGTTGATATTGCTAAGATTTTGAATCGGCTAAAAATACCATATATTGTGACTGGCGGCATCGCGGTTTTAATTTGGGGCAGACCAAGATTTACTGCGGATATTGACATTGTAGTGGAATTAAAAGAAGATGATATTGATAATTTAGAGCGCGGTTTATCAAAATTAGGGAAAGCCGGATATTTTGATACAGATTTAATGCGCCAGGCCTTGGCAAAAAGAAGCGAATTCAATTTCATTGATTGGACAACCGGAGTAAAAGTTGATTTCTGGATTTTAAAAGAGAATGACGCTTTTGATGCTTCAAGAATAAAAAGGAGAGTGGCAAAAAAAATTTTTGGAGAAAAAGTTTATTTTAGTTCAGCGGAAGATTTGATTTTGATTAAATTACTTTGGCATAAAATGTCTCCCTCTGAACGTCAGTTAGATGACGCAAGGTCAATATTTAGAATATCTGGGGAAAAATTAGATATGAAATACTTGACTCAATGGGCGAAAAAATTAGGCGTTTTTAAGATTTTAAACAAACTTTTATGAATAATCAAAATCCTTCGACTTCGCTCCCGCCAAAGGCGAGGCTCGCCAGAGGCGGCAGGATAAAAGCTTTTGCGCCAATTGCGATAATTTTGATAATTGTTGGAGTTTTAGTTGTGGCTGGCGGGGCTTATTATTTTCTTTTATTTACTTCGTGTCAAAACGGAGAGTATGTTTGTGGTCAGATAATAGTTAATTTCAACAATAATTTTAAAAAGAGTGATGCATTGGTGTTTTTCCAAAAACTGGATTTGCAATTAGATAGTGCTAATTACTTTATGGACGAGTCGCCAAGCGCATTTTTTAGCGTAAAAGAGCAAGACTCGCTTGAGTTTATTTTATCCGAACTCAATAAAGAGCCGGAGGTTAAAAAATGTTATGAAAATCCTGGAATACGACCGGCTGTATGTGATTTTAAAAACGACATCACTGAAAATGAAATAAAGAAAATTTTAGACAAATATCAGCTTTTATATAACGATGACGATATTTATATTTGGGATTATTACGTGGTTAAAGTTAAGCCCGGGACAGAAAAACAGTGGATAGAAGATTTAAAAGAATATTCAGAAGTTGAAAGTGCCACTTTAAATTATATATCTTACCCGACTTCCCAATAAAAAGCTTAACATTTAAAATAGTGCGTTATTTATATTTTTTATTTTTTCTCGCAATTTTTTCAGCTTTGGCTGGCGGCTTAATTAGCTATGGCCAGTATTTTTTTAATTTTTACGAAAAAGCCGTTGCCTCAAATTTACAAACAAAATTATTAGCGTTCCAGCTAACCGGAGCAGAACGTTTAAAGCAGTTTTTTCAAGAAAAGCCAATTACACTTTTATTTGTCGGCGATATAATGCTCTCAAGAGGAGTAGCAACTCAAATTAAAAAACATCAAGATTATAATTATCCATTTTTAAAAATTGCGACAACCACCCAAGAAGCTGATTTTACTTTTGGCAATTTAGAAGGACCGATTTCTAACAGGGGTGAAAAACAAGGCAGTGTTTATTCTTTTAGAGCCGAGCCAGAAGTAATCGGGGGATTAAAATTCGCTGGCTTTGATATTTTGTCTTTGGCAAATAATCATATCTGGGATTGGGGAAAAGAAGCGTTGGAAGATACCACTGTTATGCTACAGCATAACAGCATAGAAACTATTGGCGCAGGAAGAAATTATCAAGAAGCAAATTTACCGGATATTTTTGATATTAATTTAGGGACGTCTGACGTCCATATAGTGACGTCAGACGTCCAAAGATTAAAGGTCGCCTTTTTTGCTTATACCAATCTTTATCCGAAGAGTTTGCAGGCCGCAGAAAATTCTCCGGGAATAAACTCGTTTGAGCTTGAAAAAGCGAAAATCGATATTCAACAGCTGAAAGCTTTAAACTTAGCCGATATTATTATTGTTTCTTTTCACTGGGGAGAAGAATATCAGACAAAAGCAAGCGAATCGCAAAAGCGCATAGCGCACGATTTAATTGACGCTGGCGCGGATTTAATTATTGGTCATCATCCACATACGATTCAAGAACTTGAACAATATAATAAAGGTTGGATTGCTTATAGTTTGGGTAATTTTGTTTTTGACCAGAATTTTTCAAAAGAAACCGCAGAAGGACTAATTTTGAAAGTCATTATAAAAAACAAAAAAGTTTTTGAAATTTCGCCTCTAAAAATAAGAATCAACAATGCTTTTCAACCAGAATTAATCCACTAATGGCCACTAATATAAAACTAATAGCCACTAATCACAAATTGAAGTATAATAAATATGTATGCTAATTTACATCGGCGCTGACCACAGGGGATTTCAATTAAAAGAAACTCTCAAAAAATTTTTAAAAGACCAAGGTTATGAAGTGGTGGATGTGGGCAATGACCATTATGACGAAAATGATGACTATCCGGATTTCGCCAAATTGGTTAGTCGGGCTGTCAGCCAAGATACGCTAACTCGTCGGGGAATTTTAATTTGTGGCTCAGGCGTTGGAATGGATATTGCGGCCAATAAATTTAAGGGGATACGCTCGGCTTCGGTCAGCAGTCCAGACCAAGCGTATTCAAGTCGCAATGATGACGATACGAATATCTTGTCTTTGGCCGCTGATTTTCTGGCCGAAGACGATGCTAAAAAAATTTTAAGCACTTGGCTCGTCACTCCCTTTTCAAACCAAGAAAATTTCAACCGTCGGCTACAAAAAATTAGCGAGTTAGAAACATAATGGAAATTCTCCACGAGAATAAATTAAAATTTCTTGAAGAAATTGCTAATACTCTGCGCCAAGATGTAATTGAGATGATAGTTGCGGCCGGTTCTGGTCATCCGGCCGGCGCTTTGGGAATGGCCGATATTTTCAGCGCTTTTTATTTTCATATTTTAAACCACGACCTGAAAAATCCGAATTGGGTTGATAGAGACCGTTTGATTTTATCTAACGGTCATATTTGTCCAATTCAATACGCGGCTTTGGCTCGGGCTGGCTATTTTCCGATTGAAGAATTAAAAACTTTAAGAAAGTTAGGCAGCCGTTTACAAGGCCATCCTTATCGTAAGGCATTGCCGGGCATTGAAACTTCTTCGGGACCACTAGGCGAAGGTCTGTCTCAAGCTATTGGCATCGCTTTAGCCGCTCGCTTGGATAATAAGAAGCATCGTACCTATTGTATAATGTCAGACGGCGAACAAGATTGCGGCAATATTTGGGAAGCAGTGATGTTGGCTGCTAAATATCGCTTAAGCAATCTGACCGCAGTTATTGATAGAAATAACATCCAAAGCGACGGCTTTACTGAAAGCATAATGCCGCTTGAGTCATTGCGAGAAAAATACGAATCATTTAATTGGCACGTGCTTGAGGTTGACGGTCACAACATTGAAGAATTTGTTGACGCAATAAACGAAGCTAAAGCGATTTTTGAAAAACCATTAGTGGTTATTGCTCATACCATTGCTGGCAAAGGCGTGGATTTTATGGAATTTGATTTTAGGTGGCACGCTCATTCAATTGATAAAATACAAGCGCATGAAGCCTTGTCGCAACTTAGAACTCTTAACGGCAAAATAATTAGCGATGATTAATACAGAGGCAAAATTAAATTCTAAAATATTTGATATGGGTGAAATTGAGATGGCTGCCACAAGAGATGGTTTTGGCGAAGGTTTACTTATAGCAGCTGAAGAAAATTCTAATGTCGTGGCGCTTTCCGCTGATGTGGCTAGTTCTTGCCGGTGTAATTTATTGGCGGAAAAATTTCCTGAAAGATTTTTTCAAGTGGGAATTAGCGAACAGAATTTAGTTGGCGTAGCCGCCGGTTTAGCAATGTCTGGAAAAATTCCTTTTATCGCGGCTTACGCGGTTTTTTCTCCTGGCCGAAACTGGGAGCAAATCAGAACCATGATTTGTTATAATGATGCTAATGTGAAAGTTGTTGGGCATCACACCGGACTTTTAACTGGCTACGACGGCGCCACTCATCAGGCATTAGAAGATATTGCCTTAATGCGGATTTTGCCGAATATGAAAGTAATTGTGCCAGCCGATGCTTTAGAAGCGCAAAAAGTCACGTTGTTAGCTGCTAAAATATCTGGCCCCGTTTATATAAGATTAGCCCGTGAGAAAACACCGGTTTTTACGACCAAAGATACGCCTTTTATTCCTGGCAAAGCTGAAATTTTTTGGGAGAGCAAGAAGCCGCAAGTTTTGATTATCGGTTGCGGCCCTGTTTTATATAACGCTTTACTAGCAGCTGAAGAATTAGAAAAAGAAAAAATCAGTACCATTGTTTTGAATAATCACACAATTAAACCGATTGATGAAAATAAAATTATTGAATTAGCCAAAAAATGCGGAGCAGTTGTAAGCGTTGAAGAACATAATATTTTTGGAGGATTAGGCAGCGCAATTAGCGAGGTCTTGGTGAAAAATTTCCCGACGCCAATGGAATTTATCGGCAGCCGCGATATTTTTGGCGAAAGCGGCAAACCAGAAGAATTATTCAAAAAATACGGATTAGGAGTAAAAGATATTAAAGAAGCAGTGAAAAGAGTTATAAAAAAACGTTCTTTGTAATTATTTTTATAAGGAGGTGATGATGATGGCTGAGGAATTAGTACTTGGAATAATTATTATTCTTTTAGTCATTGTTATGGCTGTTGGTAAGATTTTGAAAGTATAAAGGCTCCGCAGAAAGAGCCTTTATTATTTTGACATTTTCGTTTTTTTGGTTTAATCTTAAAATTAATGTTAGATTTAAAAGCTTTAAACCGGGCAATGGAAACAATTGCTCAAGAAAGAGGAATTGAACCAGAAGCGGTTTTATCAGCTATTGAAACAGCGATTGCCGCGGCTTACCGGAAAGAGTATCGAAAAAGGGGAGAAATCATTAAATGCCGGATTAATCCCAAAACCGGCCAGTTAAGTTTTTGGCAGATAAAAATCGTGGCCGATGAAAATTCGGTTAGAATGAAAGAGGATGAGGAAGCAGAGACAGAAAAGGACGAGCCGTTGCCTGTTTATAATCCAGACCGCCACATATTAATTGCGGAGGCGAAACAAATAAAATCCGATATTCAAATTGGCGAAGAATTAGAATTGCCCCTTGAAGAGCATAGTGATTTTGGCAGAATTGCCTCTCAAGCTGCTAAACAAGTAATACTCCAGAAATTAAGAGAAGTGGAAAGAGATTCGGTTAGAAAAGAATATGCTGGCAAAGAAGGAGAAATTATAAGCGGCGTAGTTCAAAGAATTGAGCGGGGAAGCGTTTATATTGATTTAGGTAGGGCTACTGGCATTATGTTTTATAATGAAACAATTCCCGGCGAACATTATAGAATTAATGAGCGACTGCGTTTTTATCTCTTAGCGGTTCAAGAAGAAACAAAAATACCGGGGTTAATTCTTTCCCGCAGTCATCCTCAATTTGTGATTAAACTTTTTGAATTAGAGGTGCCGGAAATCCATGATGACTTAGTAGAGATTAAGGCAGTAGCGCGGGAAGCGGGTAGCCGAACAAAAATCGCGGCTGTTTCAAAAACAGAAGGAGTGGACCCGATTGGCTCTTTGGTTGGTCAGCGCGGCACTCGGGTAATGGCAGTTACTAATGAACTTGGCAATGAAAAAATTGATATTATTCAATGGTCAGAAGACCCGGAAAAATTTATCGCTTCTTCATTGTCGCCGGCAAAAGTTGTTTCAGTAGAGATTTTGCCCCGGCGCGAAGCCAGAGTTTTGGTGCCTGAAGACCAATTAAGTTTGGCGATTGGTAAAGGCGGGCAAAATGTCAGATTAGCGGCAAAATTAACCGGCTGGAAAATTGATGTCCGTTCTTCCTCAAGACCAGAAGTGATTCAGTTTGATACGAAAAAATTAAACGTTGAAAATGCCGCTGCGGAAGAGTCCGAAAAACAAGAAGAAAAACAAGAAGAAAACAAAAAAGAAAATATATGAATATTTATTATTTAACTTTTTTTCCCATCACGGTCGCTATTTTATACAGCACTTATATTATTTTTTGGCTGAAAAAACAGCCAGCTGGCAGTGAAAAAATGCAAGAAATTTCTTCAGCCATTCGCTTAGGCGCCAGAGCTTATCTTAATCGCCAATATAAAACCGTGGCGATTGTGGCTTTAATAATTTTCATTGCTCTTTATTTTGCTTTTGGCTGGCTCTCGGTTCTGGGATTTTTAATCGGCGCTTTTGCTTCGGCATTAGCGGGTTATATTGGAATGAATATCGCGGTACGCTCTAATTCCAAAACTACCGAAGCCGCCAAATATGGTTTAAATTCGGCGCTTTCTTTGGCTTTTAAAGCCGGAACAGTGACTGGATTTTTAGTCGTGGCTTTGGCTTTACTTGCCGTAAGTTTATTTTATTTTTTAACTAATGATGTCAAACTTTTAATTAGTTTGAGTTTTGGCGCCAGTTTGATTTCTGTTTTCAGTCGGCTTGGCGGCGGCATTTATACCAAAGCCGCTGATGTAGGTACTGACTTAGTTGGTAAGGTTGAGTCAGGAATCCCCGAAGACGACCCAAGAAATCCTGGAGTGGTGGCTGATTTGGTAGGCGATATGGTTGGCGATTGCTCTGGTATGGCCGCTGATTTATTTGAAACATACGCTGTCACTTTGACCGCAGCGATTCTCTTGGGATTTTTAACGCTCGGAGAAACAGGAATTTATTTTCCTTTGGCTTTGGCTGGCGTAGGTATTTTTGCTTCGGTTGTTGGCGGTCTTTTTGTTAAACTCGGAAAATCAAAAAATATTATGAACGCTCTCTATAAGGGACTAATAGCGGCATTAATAATTTCCGCGATTTTATTTTATCCGCTGACGCGATTTTATTTTACCAGTGTTTATCTGCCGATTTATTTTAGCGCGTTAATCGGCTTAATCGTAATGGTTTTAATGGTTATAATTACTGATTATTATACTGCTAAAAAATTTAGGCCGGTTCAATCAATTGCCAAAGCTTCAACTTCTGGCCACGGCACTAATATCATTATGGGTTTGGCAGTGGGGATGGAATCAACTTTCTTGCCAATTATTTTAATAAGCATTGGCGTGCTTTTAAGTTTTGAGTTGGCCGGACTTTATGGCATTGCGGTTTCAGCTATGGCAATGCTTTCAGTGGCTGGCATTATTGTGGCGATTGATTCATTTGGCCCGATTACTGATAATGCCGGCGGAATTTCAGAAATGACCGAACAGCCGGAAAGTGTTAGAAGTATTACTGACGCTTTAGACGCAGTAGGCAACACTACTAAAGCCGTGACCAAGGGTTATGCCATTGCCTCGGCAGGACTTGCTGCTTTGGTTTTATTTGCCAGTTACGCTCAAGAGCTATCAAGTTTTATTGTTAATATCAAATTTGAACTTCAGGACCCATATGTAATTGTCGGTTTATTTTTGGGAGCCGCTGTTCCTTTTATTTTCGCTTCAATTGCGATGAAGGCGGTTGGGAAAACCGCTGGCGCGGTCGTAGAAGAAGTTAGGCGTCAATTCAGAGAAATTAAAGGCATTATAGAGGGTACAACCAAACCTGATTATCATACAGCCGTTGATATCGTCACTAAAGCCGCTCTGAAAGAAATGATTTTACCGGCTTTAATTCCGATTATTTCTGTTTTATTAGTAGGATTCGTTTTGGGCGCGAGGTCACTTGGTGGATTTTTAATCGGCTCAATCATTTCCGGAATTTTCTTGGCGATTTCAATGACTTCAGGCGGCGCGGCTTGGGACAACGCCAAGAAATATATTGAAGCGGGAAATTTTGGCGGCAAAGGTTCAGAAGCGCATAAAGCAGCAGTAACAGGCGACACGGTCGGCGACCCCTACAAAGACACAGCTGGTCCAGCGATTAATCCTTTAATTAAAGTCATTAATATTGTGGCACTATTAATTGTGAAATTTTTGAGGTAAGATATAATAAATGCGATACCAATATACGAATGCATACTAATGATACGAATAAATACGAATTCGTATCCATTAGTATCATTCGCATGAATTAGTATATTAGTATCTCATAAAGCGAAGCTTATGGAACACGACCAATATTTAATTCCAACGGTTATTGAAAAATCTCAATTCGGCGAAAGGGCTTATGATATTTACTCGCGCTTGCTCAAAGAGCGGATAATTTTTATTGGCGGCCCGATTAGCGATGGAGTGGCTAATGCGGTTATTGCACAGTTGCTTTTCTTAGAGCACGAAGACCCCAAAAAAGACATTAAGCTTTACTTAAATACGCCCGGCGGAGTAGTGACTGGCGGTTTGGCTATTTATGACACAATGCAACATATCAAGCCAGATGTTTCTACGATTTGCGTCGGCATCGCCGCTTCAATGGGCGCAGTGCTTTTAGCCGCAGGCGCTAAAGGCAAAAGATTTACTCTGCCGAATTCCGAAGTTTTGCTTCATCAGGTAATGGGTGGTAGCGAGGGGATGGCGCCAGCCGTTGAAATTGAAATCAGCGCCAAGCATATTATTAAAATCAAAGACCGCTTGAATCAAATTTTAGCCAAACACACTTCCCAGCCGCTTTCTAAAATCGAAAAAGACACTGATAGGGATTTCTGGTTAACAGCGCACGAAGCAAAAGAATATGGCTTGGTGGATGAAATTATTAGAACTAAGAAATAGTATGCGAAAGCCTTAGCGAATAGGCACATGCGAATTATCCTAAAATATGTCTTACAGACAAAAAGGTCTCGCGCCAATTGCGATAATTTTGATAATCGGCGGAGTTTTAGCCGCTGCTGCTGGAGTTTGGTATTGGAAATCTAAGACAACGTCGATTATGCCCGTTGCTTGTACTCAAGAAGCCAAGGAGTGTCCTGATGGCTCTTACGTCGGCCGCACCGGCCCTAATTGCGAATTTGCGGCTTGCCCATCTCCGGCCGTAGCCTCAAGTTCAACTTCTAAAATTTCCAATAGTTCGACTACGCTCACCGCAAACTGGAAAACTTATCAAAACAAAGAATATGGCTTTTCAGTAAACTACCCGCCTACTTTAAAAATCATTGAAAATCCGCAGCTCGCAGAATCTTATCTTTATTCAATTTCTTTTGAGAATCCGTTAGCTGATAAAACCACAGCAGGCCAAAAAATAGTTTTTAATGTTTCTGTTTTTAAAGATAGTAATCAGTTGCAAAGCGCGTTTAAGTCATTGACGTTAGATGATATGGGAAAAGTGATGATAGGTGGCTATGAAGTGCAAAAATTATTCAGCCCCAAAGGCAGAATTGCGTCTTTTCTAGAAGCGACAGTTTATACAATAGCCGAGAAAAATATTTCTTTAATATTTTATGGCGCCGACTTTAGCGAAATTAGCGGAGCGGATATGGCTAAAATTCTTTCCAGCTTTAAATTTATAAAATGAAAATAGGTTTTTTTGAAATTGAAGATTGGGAAATTGACTATTTTAAAAATCAGCTGGCTTCAGCTGAATTATTTTTTACTAAAGAAAAATTAGATAAAGATAATCTGCCACAACAGAGAGATTTTGAAATTATTTCCGTTTTTGTCGGCTCAAACATTGATAAAAAGGTTATTAACGCTTTTCCCAATTTGAAGTTAATTACCACTCGCTCCACCGGCTTTGACCACATTGATATTGCGGACGCTAAAGAGAAAAATATTTCCGTGGCTTATGTGCCGGGCTACGGCGAAAATACCGTGGCGGAATTTGCTTTTGGCTTAATTCTGAATCTTTCGCGGAAAATTTACGCTTCTTTTGACCAAATCAGAAAAACCGGCAGCTTTTCCCTTGAAGGTATGCGCGGCTTTGATTTAAAAGGCAAAACAATCGGCATTATAGGCACCGGCAGAATTGGCCGCTGTATGATTAAAATTGCCAAGGGTTTTAGTATGAAAATATTGGCTTTTGATATTCAGCCCGATGAAAATTTTGCCAAAGAAATGGGTTTTAAGTATTTAGCCTTAGATGATTTATTGGCCCAGTCGGATATTATTTCTCTTCACGTGCCGTATATTTACCCTTCGACAAGCTCAGGGCGGACGTCCACTCATTATTTAATCAATTCGCAAAATATTTCTAAAATTAAAAAAGGCGCGCTACTAATTAACACCTCGCGAGGCGCGATAGTTGAAACCAACGCTTTAGTTAGGGGATTAAACGAAGGAATTTTAGCTGGTGTTGGTTTAGATGTTTTAGAAGAAGAGGGAGCGATTAAAGATGAAAAACAGCTTGTTCTCTATGGCCATCCTGAAGAGCATAATTTACGGACTATTTTAGCCAATCATGTTTTGATTGATATGCCTAATGTGATTATCACTCCTCACAATGCTTTTAACACCCAAGAAGCGCTTAGGCAGATTTTAGCCATGGATTTGGAAAACATCAAAAGTTTTATAGAAAAAAATCAGCCGATGTATTCGGTCGCTCAATCCGGGTTGGTTTAAACAGCACTTTGACATTTTTTACAAGGAGAGGAGGGGAAATTTATGGCAGAAATTTTAGAAACGTGTTGGTCGTGCGGAGGCAGCGGTTGTTATCGGTGCGAAAATGGATTCAGAAGGGTAAGGGTTGAAACTATTCCTAAAGCGCAACCTCGTAGGTTCCAGCTGAAAAAGATTGCCCTTCGGTTTATCAACAAGCCGAAGGAATTGAGAAGGTAAGATTACTATACGGAATTATTAATTTCATCCGCGGTTCGTTCTTACATTTATGGGCGAGCCGCTTTTATTTACAAAACAATAGAAGTGTGCTACTCTTTATCCAGCAATAAATTAATAAAAATTCTATATGGAGGAAGGAGGATATTATGGAAGCAGAACCAAAGACAGCGTACGAGGCATCAAACAGTGAATTAGTGGACAGATTCATAAAGGCGTGCGCAAGGGCTGGTATTGCTAATTCTGGCCTTTGTATTGACCCCTCGGCAGGCGCTGATATAGTTCAGATGAACTATCTTAAGGGCGCGGTTCTTGCCAGGCTGGATGGCCCAAAAGCCACCTGCTTTTTCCCGTGGGATGAAAATGAGGGTTAAAGAAGGTAAGACTGCTTATCCCAAGCGCTACGGCAGTCCTAAGCTAGTAGAGGGTCCAATCTATACGATTAACCGGGTCTGGTATGACGGCGATTGGTATCTTACCATTCAGGAATTGTCAGATTTCTCTGAGTTGAAGGCTCAATATTTAGCGGTACAGTTTGAGCCCGAGCCCAAAGGAGAAAAGGCGACAAACACATAAAAGGAGGTGGCAGATATGTCAAAAAAACCATTTCATGAAGTTGTTCTTGATAAGATGGAATTGAGGGTACCCTGTGTTATTATATCGCGAGGGGCAGAACATGAACTTCGAGAGCTGGGCGAAATACTCGTGCTTTCGGAGTTGCCTAAGGAGAAAAAAGGCGAGATTATCTCGCGGCTTAAACGATTTGTATTGATGTTGTCTCCGGTGGGGGACGAGGCGAGAGCGTGGAGATTCCTCCGGGAGCTTATAGAAAAAATAAGCTGGGAAGAGAAATAGCGCGAAGCTATGCTACGGGGCTGGTCATTATGACAGCCCTTTTTGTTTTTAAAATAATTTTACAACCCCAGCCCGATTTTCATATACCAATCTTGGTCTGATATTGCGCTGAAACTACTATAAGACGAGTCCCAGTTTTTTTGAATTTTTCCGGCCTCGCCTCCTGAATAAACATCGTCAGCTGTGGCATTTTGCCAAGAATTACTATGCCAGGCATTATAACTGTTGGTAGAATTATAATTATCCACTTCTAAAACCAACCAATATTTATTACCAGCGCTAAGAGAAATCGGATTTGCGAAACTAAAAGTTATGTCTTGATTTTCACCCGGATTAAAAACATTAGAAATTATTGTAGAATCTAATTGATTTGTAAAATCTGGTTGGCCTGAACTATTACTAGCGTAAACCGAAAGTTTTAAATTGGCGTCATTGTTCGCTTGCGTTTGGCGGATTTTTAAAACCACTTTGTTAAATTGAAAATCTTCTTGTGCTGCAATGCTTTGTAAATTGACATCCGCTGCTTCGGTGCCGTCTTTTTGGCCAAAAGTATAACTCCAGTTATTGGCTTCGGTTTGGCTTAGGCAAAAGTTTGTCTCTGGATAAGACCAATTAACGGTTAAAGTTGGAGAGGAGTAATTATTAAAATCATCTTTAGCTCTTAAACTAATTTGTAAATTATCGCCGGGCGAGACAAATTTTGAGGTGCTGGTAGCGCTAGTCAGTAATTGCCACTCATCTGAATCATTGTATTTTATTTCGTAAGTCAAAAGATAGTCCAAGGTATCGGAATCAGTGGCTTTGGGCCAGTTAAGATATAGCCGTGAATTCTGTGAATCAAAATTGAGATTAATTGAACCGTTAAGTTTTGGCGGCTCCTGAGTCGACAGATTGCCAAAATAATACTTTGTTTTATCAATTGCCGCTAATTGAAAAGAAGGCGCTCTGCCGTCCATTGTCTGCACTGAATAAGTCGTGTAAAAAACCGCAGTGGTAAAATCGTTTTCAGTAAAATTCATTTCTTGGCTTGAACTGGCGAGTTCAATAATAAAATGGTTATCTTCTAATTGGCTGAAAGCAAAAGCTGAATTAAAAGCGCCGCCAGAAGTACCGCAATAATTTTGCGAATTAGGCAGAATCAAAGAATATCGGGGCGTTAATCCGCCGACGCAATTATTGTATTTTATTCTTAAAACATTGGCTAAATCATTCGGCTGCCATAAATTATTATCTAAATTATCTTTAGCGTCGCTATCAAGATTAAAAACAATAAGCGCCCACTTATTTTGGCCGAATAAATCTGGCACAAAAGGATAGTTATTATAATACGCTTCAATTAAATTTTTATTGTTATCTCGCGGGTCAGTATAAAAATACAAGCCGGAAAGAAAACTTGGCACGGAAATTGATAAGGTATTTATTTCCGAACCCAAACCATCTTTATCAAACGCTTGAATAAAAAATTGATAGTCGCGGCCGACTTCATTAATAGCGGCTGTAAACGTTGTAGATGTTGTAATCGCTAAAATTGTTGAAGTGGCGCTAATATCGATAATTTTATAAACGACACTGGAGGTGGCGCCGGAAAAATCTTGGGAGGGCTGCCAGTTAAGATTTAATTGTAAAGTTGAAGAACTATAAGAAACATTAAAATCTTCCGGCTCGGTCGGCGCATTTCTCGGCTCAGGAAAACTTAAAGAATTCTGCGGTTCTGATAAGTCTCTTAAAATAAAGTTGTCTGGGTTATCTGAATCATAACCATTGCCCAAAAATTGATGTTCTCCAGAAATCATTGAATCGGCGGTTGATATAGGGGTGGCTTTTCTCTCTAAGCTTTTATTGGCATCTGGAACAGTTGGAATAGCACTACTGACAATTAAAACAGGATTTCCATAAGACAAGCTATCTATAATTAGTAAATCATCAAGATTGGAAATAGCCGTTGTTGTACCGACTAAAAAAATCGTAGCGCCACTAGAATTGCCGGACAAAGAAAAACTAGCGTAAGTCATATCGGCTTTATCTTTTAACGATGAAGTAGCGTTAGAATTTACCAAAAGAAAAAAACTCTTCCCCGCTATTTGGTATAAACTGTTAAAATTTTTCTTTATAATCTTAGCGGTTGAAGTGGCTGAGCCGCTTAAATACTGAATTGAATAACCGTCTAATGAAATTGATGAATTTGCTGGATTATAAAGCTCAATAAATTCATCACCAGCGGCGTTTCCTTTAACTTCAATTTCACTGATAACAATATGATTAGCGCCAACGTAGTTCGTTGGCGCTTGGGCTTCTTGGCAGTTTTGAGATTGGGCTTTGGGGCTTGGACAAGTTTGAATTTCGAAGTCCTGCGCGTTATTATCTGTGTCAACAAAAGTATTATTTTGGAATTTTCTTTGGATACTTTGGTTTATAGGCGGACCAATTGCGCAAGAACCTTCGCAGTCATTCGCCTGGCCCCAGCCAACCTTATCAATTATTTCGCCATCGGAATTTTTAATTTGAATCGTGTTTGATTCGGTTAGGGTCAAATTATCTAAAACAATATCAGTGTTTGCCAAAACGCTGCGGGAGATTAAGAAATAGCCGCGGCTAAGAATTATTTTATTTTCAAAATATGTCTTTGAAACCAAAGACGAAAAACTACTGCCAGTTTGGGTTTTTCTTTGAATATAGTAATTTGTAAGATTTATTGTCGAGTCGTTGGGATTATAAAGCTCTATAAATCTGTCGCTCGTAGGAGCAATTTGAATTTCATTAATTAAAATTTTTACTTGCCCTGAGCCTGCCGAAGGATTATTTGATGTTTGCCCTCCACTACTTCCGCCTCCGCCAGAATAAGTTGTTGCTGTTGAATTTTCTTTTTTCGGCGTGCCATTAATGACGCTTGCAGTGTGCCAATTAAAGCCACTCGCGTCGCGTTCCATTGTTTTTCTTTCAGTAGCTGAAGTATTGTTACCAGCTGGCCAATTTGGATTAGCCAGTGTCTCATCAATTAAATTACATTGCCCGTCAAAAAGCCGCAGTCCTTCGTCAGTATTGGAAAGAGCGCCGGTATAAATTAAGTCAGCGGTAATATTTGGAACCGAATTATCGTCGGTGCGTTCTAATAAAATAAACTGGTTTGACTGGATATTTTTGCTTCCATTAATGGAAGCAAAAATTATTTTTATTTGCTCACCTTTATCAATTAATTGCCAGTTAGTAATATCAGTTTCGGTTACCGAAATATTTTTCAATTCAATCCATTCGTTATTGGCATCATCAGTTGTGCCCATCCAAGCTACTTCGTTAATAATAACTCCTTGATGCGAAGGGGGTTGAGTGGTAGCAAAAGAACATTGTTTAGCTGCGGATACGGCTTGGGTTAGCTGTGTTTGCTGTTGGTCGTTTGTCTGTTCTTCGTCTATTTGTTTTTCGTCTTGAATTAGCTGGTCTGGTTGGAGATTTTCGTCTTGGTTGTCAATCGATTGCTTGTTTGAAATCGTTTGTTGTTCGGTAGTTTTTGGTTTCTGGGTTGTTTGCGTTATTTGGTTTGTTTGTTGATTTGTTGTTTGTGTCTGATTCGACTGGTCGGTATTTTGAGTATCTAGAGTAATTTGAGCCACTGGCTGAAGATTTTGGTTATTGCCAAAAATATCAGAGAAAAAATTTGTCACAACGTCAATTACTTGAGAGAGAAATGATTTTGGTTGCGTTTGGCTGACATCAGAATTATTTTTCGCGGCCTCGGCTTGTTGAAGGAAAAGATTAATTAGGCCAGCGCCGTATTCAACGGATTTAGTGGAAAGACGGGACCAGTAAT
>CAYIWD010000001.1:0-52140 GCA_964367055.1 uncultured Candidatus Saccharibacteria bacterium | reverse complement strand
AAAAACCGAGGTAATGTGAACCGCATCAAAATACTTTAAGTTTTTAGCCAAAGCCCGATGCAGGGAAAAGGAATACTGCCAGGGCCGAAAAGTTATTGGAAAATAATAAACTTTTACACCGTCAATAATTACTTCTTGATTAAGCGGCACATCTAATTTATAAGGCCCGTCAATATTGGTGGTATAAACCGCAACTTCAATCCCCCTTCTTACCAGCCACTTATTAAGCTCATGGACGCTTTTAATCGGCCCGCCGTAGCGGTAAGCCGGAGTATAGCATTGGACTAGGTGAAGAATTTTCATATTTTAATTATACAATAATTTTATAAATCTTGAATCCTTTGGGCGGATGCTATAGAATATCAAAAATCGGATAAAATTGATAAAACAAAAAATGCAAATCAGAAATCAATTAGTAAAATTCGCCTTACGAAGGCCGCGACTGATGGATGCGTTTAAAACCACTCTTTCAGTTTTACGGAAAAATAGATTTTATAAATCTTACACGTTAAAAGCGGCGCAAAATTATGTCTTGAAATATTCACGCAGTAATTATGGCGTTTCTATAGAAACGAGTTTGAATTGCAATTCCAAATGCGTTATGTGTGCCCATGCCTACAAGCAATTAACAGGGATAATGAAGATGGATTTGTTTAAGAAAATAATCAAAGAGTGCCATTCGCTTGGCATAAAAGATGTGGGGTTAAACGTATATGGCGAACCGTTTATGGATCCGTTTATATTTGAAAGGATACGTTTTTTAAGAAAATATAATATGAATTATGGATTTTTTACTAATGGTTCTTTGCTTGATAAATCAAAGGCAAAGATTTTGTTTAAATTGGGAGGATTAAAAAGCATAAACTTTTCTGTTTGCGGATACAAACCCGAGACATATGAGGCTGTAATGGTTGGGCTAAAAAGAGATGTCGCATATAAGAATATAATCGATTTTCTATCTTTAAAAGAAATCTTTCACCAGCATGATTTATATGTTTCGATTTCTACTGTAAAATTACACTTGAATAAAAAAGATATGAATGATTTTGTAAAATTTTGGCAAAAACAGAAAGGGGTAGACGCGATTATAACTGCCGACTTGTGGGATAGGGTTGGCACTCAATCTGTTGAAAATATAGGTGTTTTGGGAAAAATCCATAAAAAGAATATCTGGTGTTCGCCGTGCAAGCAACTCTGGGGAAACGTTTATATTTATTATGATGGCCGAGTGGCACCTTGCTGCGATGACGGCGATAAAAGAAAATTAATTGTAGGAGATGTAAATTCTCAGAATTTACTTGAGATATTCAATGGGAAGCCATTAGAAAATCTTCGAAAATTACATCTGGAAAATAAACGCCATCTTCACCCTGTTTGCGGCGCTTGTTTTCATGAAAGTAATTGGTTTTAAATATTATTACAGATTTTATTACAGATTATTGAGATATTTTTTGATTCCTTGTTCAAAATTTATTTTCGTTTGCCAGCCAAGAATTTTTCTGGCGCGGGAGCAGTCGGAATAAATCCGATAAACTTCGCCTTTTCGAAACGGCGCATAAATTGGCGGCCTTTTAAAATTAATTGCTTGAGCTAAGGTATTAAAAACTTTTCGGTCAGAAATTTCTTTTCCGCTGCCAATATTCAAAATTTCGTTTTTACCTCTTTTTAATCCAAAAGTATTTGCTCCCGTAATATCATCAATGTAGATATAATCGCGCGTTTTATTCCCATTGCCAAAAATCTTCGGCCTCATATTTCTTTTCATTAAATCGGTAAAAATAGCGATAACCCCTGCTTCCCCTCTTGGGTTTTGCCTGGGCCCGTAAACATTAGCGTATCGCAGTATTAAATAATCAAAACTATAAATTTTGGCGTAAAATTCAACAAATTCTTCTCCGACAATTTTGGAAATAGCATAGGGCGACAAAGGACTTAGAGGCGAATCTTCTTTAGCCGGCAATTTTTTGGCGTTTCCATAAATTGTTCCGGCGCTTGAAGCGAAAATTATTTTTTTAACGCCAACGCTCGCGCCGACTAATAAAATATTTATTGTCCCTAAGATGTTTACTTGATAGGTTAAATTCGGGTCTTTTATGGATTTTACGACTTCAGAAACAGCGGCGTGGTGGCTGATAATTTGAGGTTTTTCTTTTTTTATGATTTTTTCCAAGGCCTTGTAATTTCTGATGTCAATTTTATAAAATTTCGCCTTAGGGTTTAAATTTTTCTTAAAACCGCTTGCCAGATTGTCTATAACGACAACTTTGTGGCCAGCTTTAATATAGGCATCAACAACATGACTCCCGATAAAGCCCGCGCCGCCAGTAAGTAAAATTTTCATATTTATTTATATTTTCTATATTAAACCGACTATGGTTGAAAGTAAACCCCGTTAGAAGCTCACACTGGGCATTAAACCCCGTGCTTACTAATTTATTTTTAAGCATTCATCCTCGCGGCAAGACCGTGGGGCATTCTGCTTCTAACGGGGTAAACCACGTTATGAAATATGAAGCAAGGACAATAACTCTTTAAAATTTCTCTCTTTAAGCGCGTATAACATAAAGAAGTAAAAAGCGCCGGAAATAACAATGTTTACTACAAGCATTACTCCGAGGTACTTAAGAAATATCGCCATAACCGCCATTCCAATCACGCCAATAAATATCTTTTTCAGGTCCGGCAAAATTATAAAATTATTTAGTTTCTTTACCGAGCGCCAAAGGAAAAACACATTCAGGGAATTAGCGAATAACGTCGCCGCCGCCGCGCCTTCTATTCCGTAAGGAGGAATTAAAACTGCGTTTAAAACTATATTCGTTATGGTAGCGATGATTGAATACCAAAATAATTTTGATTGTTTATTAAAACCAAGAATCGCGATATTAAGAACGGAAAAGGGGTATATTGCCATTAGCGACAAAATCATAATCCTAAACACAGGCACTGCATTTATATAATTAATGCCGAATACCAATCTAATAATTTGGTCTCCTAAAATAATGCCGCCAATTGAAAATGGCACTGCCGCCATTAAAACAATAATCATTGTTTTTGACAGAATGCTGCTTATTCTTTCTTTGTCGTTTTCATGAATAATACGGGAAACAGCGGGATATATCGCCGTCGGCATTAACCCGCCAATAATATAGAGCATACCGACAATTTTTTGCCCAACAGAATAAAATCCGATTTCTGACGCAGTGCGCCACCAACCCAGCATTAATATGTCTACATTAGACATAAAAGCGCCGACAAGACCGCCAGCCGCCATCGGCCAAGCAGCCTTGGTTATTGGACCAATTAACTTTTTTGAAAAATATTTTATTATGCCGCGGTATTCCTCGCGTAAAAGATAAACGGTCATAAAAAATCCAATAAGAGACCCAGCGATATAAACTTTAAGCAGAGTCGCTGACATTGGCGATATAGATAGCGCGATAAATCCAAAAACAGTTACCGCAAAATTAACCGCGGAGGTGACAATTGCCTCAAGTTCCATTTTCTCCTTGCCCTTAAAAAAGGCGTAAGCAACGTCGCGAAAGCCCTCTAATATGGTAAACAAAGCAACAAACGGCATAAGGTACGCTGCTTTTTCAATTTTAATAAATCTCGGAGCAACCGCGATTAGCAGCACGGCCGTAAAAATAAGCAAAAATGTTCTAATCGCAAAAATAGTCGCGAAATAATTTTTTTCTTTTTCCGGCTCTTTAGCGACTTCTCTTGTTAAGATAACGCTTGTGCCGATATCAGAAAAAATCGTAAAAAATGACGCGATGCCCAAAGCGTAAGAAAATATGCCGTATTCAGAAGCGCCAAGAAGCCTCGCCGAATAAATAGTAATCGCCGACCTAATTAACCTGCTCCCAAATTGTCCGATAGCCAGCCAAAAGACGTTTTTCGCCATTGTTTGACGGGACGTTTTATTTTTGAATATAAGTTCTTTTAAACGTTGTATCATAATAATCGTTTATACGCTTCAATAATTTTTTCTCCATATTTATCCCAAGTAAAATCATTTTTTACGCGCTCTTTGGCAGATTGACTCATAGTTTTAAGAATTTCCGGATTTTTGTAAAGATAAATTAATTTTTCTTTTAGCGCTTCAATGTCTCTAATAGGAATAACAAAACCATCAATATTATTTCTGACTATATCTTCTCCGCCGGTATTAGTCGTACAGATAATAGGCAAACCGCAAGCCATTGCCTGGGGTTGAACCAAGGCCAATCCCTCTTCAATAGACATTATCGCAAAAACCGACCCTTGAGAATAATATTTGTATAATTCTTTTTGGTCAACGTGCCCGACATATTTATAACTGCCTTCGTATTTTTTAAAAAATGGCATAATCTCATCATTCATACCGCCAATAAGCATCAATTCTGAATTCGGCAATTTTAATTCTGAAAACGCTTGAAGCAAATAATGAACCCCCTTTCTCAAGCTCATCCCGCCTGCAAAAATTACGCGAAAAACATTATCAGTTTTGGGAATCTGTCGAAAATTAGATAAGTCCACTCCGTAAGGAACTTGAATAAGTTTTTTTTCATCTACGCCATACTCTAAAAAACTTCTTTTAACAAAAGAAGAAGGAATGGAAATGTAATCAGCTTCGGCATATTCTTTTAATTCTTTGGCAATTATTTTTTTTGGCGTCGGCGCAATTTTAGCGCCAAACCGGCCGTATTCTTCTCTTAAAATTTCATCTTGATAAACAATGTGCGAACTGCCCCTTTCAATAATGGTTATCGCACCCATTTTTTGGGCTTTTCTTAAGGAGCGAAGTGAAAAACAGGACCAGCCGACAAAAATATCCGATTTCAAGATTTTTCGAGAAGCCAATTTATCAAATAATTCAAAAATAAAAAACTGCAAATCAAAAATTCTTTTTAAAAATCCCGGCAGTTTATTCCATCCCCTGAATAAAATTTCTTTAATAATTATAGACCGCACCTTACTTTTGGGTATGCCGTATTTAGCCGTCTCAAATTTGGGATAAGAAGTAATTAAACGCTTTAAATATCCTCTCTTTAAAAGTTGTTGAGCCAGATTAAAAGCGTGAAATTTTGCGCCAACAGAAATAATAATATCCATACCCAGTAGAGGAATTTCAAATTAAATTTTTCAATTACCATTTTGTAGAAACTTCCTCAATCTTAATTTAAGAAATCTTCGACCTTGCGTAGTTTTAAGATATCTTTCTCTTCTTTGAGCATCTTCTTTATTTAGACATGCATCAGTATAAATCAAAGTCAGGGGAATTCTTGATTTAGTTGAAAAATTTTTTGGGGCATTATGTTCATCGATTCTTTTTCTTAGATTTTGGGTATAGCCAATATAAAATTCATCATCCTTCTGACTTAATAATACATAAACATAATGCCATTTTGAAATTCTCATACTGGGCATAATAATTTTAATTAAGCTATTTTTTTTACCGCGACCACCCCAATTGAAAGATACGGGTAATTAATAATTTTGCTAATCAACGGGTCAAAAAATTGAAATATCCTTAGGGGAAAAACAATAATCCAAGCTAGTTTTGAATTTATTTCAGCGAGAATTCTTTGCAAATTAATAAGCTGCTGAGACAAAAAGCCGGTGATATATTCTTTTGCTTCAATTTCAAAACCTGATTTTTCCAATGAATCAGACATTTCCTTATGCGTGTATCCATATCTGACATGGCCGCCGTCCTCAAAAGTTGATATTTTATCTTTATCATCGCCGTAAAGGGACTTATAAAATTTATAGGGAGTCGTTAAAAGTAGCTTTCCTCTCGGATTTAGCAAACTAAAAAAATCTTTTATCAATTTTTTGTCGTCTAAAATATGTTCAATTGTTTCAAAACAAATAATCTGGTCAAATTTTCCCAAGGATTCGGATATTTCATCTAATTTTCTTAAATCTCCGTCAATAAAACTGACATTGGAAATATTTAAAATTCTTGCTCTTTTAACCGCCTTTTCATTATTTCCCTTATCAAAAGAAATTCCTATTGCTTCATTTCCGATTTTTGCCGCATACATCGTAAAAGCGCCAGAGCCGCAGCCAGCGTCAAGAGTACGCAGTGGGCCAGATTTAAGATGTTTTTTAAGCCATTTATATCTGTCAAAAACAGCCGCATCGCCGTGTAAAATCGTCGCCGGATAACCGATTAATTTTACCAAAACATTAGTCATGTATATTTACGTTTTAACACTTTTTTGTAGATAAAATAAATAAATTTGGTTATAAATTTAGGCATTAAAAAAAGCGGCCCAGCTATCCAAAATTCCGGAAAATTCCAATAAAGTCTAAACATTGTTTTGAACTTGCCTTTTGGCGTGTCGTAACCCTTTAACCAACAGACTAAAATTCCCCGCCAAACATAACCGAAATTCTTCGCTAGCATTTTTTTTATGGATTTTTTGTCAAATTTAGCTTCAAAATTTTTAACTATCCGATAAAAATTGATTCCGAAAACTTCAAATCCGCCATAAGGATGCTTTTCAGCCGGTCTCGGATAGCAAATAACATAAGGATGCCCAACATAATAAAATTTTCCATCCTGGCTAAGAATATGCATTACCAAATAAAGATTTATGAAATCAGAACCGATAAATTGATCTTTGTCTTCTTTACTGATGTTAATAATCTTTTCTTTTTTAAAAATAATGGAAGAAACAAATCCCAACTCGTTTGAAATTTCTTCAACCACCTGATTTCTATCTTTAAAAAATTTATCTTGAATTAAGGGCCGAGCTAATAAGCCATTAACTTCAAAATTTATCCAAATCAGCGATATTTCAGGGTTATTTTTTATAATAGATAGAACATGAGCTATCGCGCCCGGCTTTAGTTCATCATCACCGAGCCACCAAACGTATTTTCCCAATGATCGCTCGGTTGCTAAAAGAATATTCCCTTCAGACCCAACATTAATTTTGTTCTTAAAATAACGCACATAAGGACTATTAAATTCATTCCTAATTATTGATTCACTTTCCAAGTTATCACTATTATCGTTGATCACAATTTCTACTCCGGGCTCTATTTGCGGCAAAACGCTTAGCATAAGCCGCCTTAATTCTTTGGGCTGATTATAAGTAATAACACCAATAGATAATATAATTTTATTATTCATCCCTCACTCTTAAAGCAATAAAGAGTCAGAAAGTCTACGCTTTAGGAAAGCATATCCTTTTTAAACTGCTTTAGTCTTTTTTCTCTTACCAACGCGTCCCTTTTTGATTTATATCCTTCAAAATATACCAATTCCATAGGTCTTAAATTCTTAGTCGATATTACTAGCCCCTGTTTATGTTTTTCCAACCTTTCCCTGATGTTCTCAGCAAAACCGGTATAAAAGCTACCGTCCAATTTTAATTTTAACAAATAGACACAGAAAAACATAATCAGATGCTTTAAGAGTGGGGGAAAAATTCTTTGAAAGATTTAATTATATAATCCAGCATTTCTTTGTTTAAACCCGGGTAAACGCCAATCCAAAAACAATTATTCATAATTTCATCTGTATTTTTAAGTTCTCCAGAAATACGATAATCTATCTTATAATTTTTAAAATATGGCTGACGAGTGATATTTCCGGCGAAAAGTAATCTAGTGCCGATTTTTCTGTTATTTAAAAACTTCAATAAATCATTTCTTTTAAATTTAGCGGTATTTTTAATGGTTAACAGAAAACCAAACCAGCTCGGGTCTGCTTTTTTGTCCCAAACAGGCAAAATAAAATCATCCTCAAATTCTTTAAATGCTGTATATAAATAATTAAAATTTTCTTTCCGTTTCTGAATAAATCCGGCTAATTTATCAAATTGAGCTGAGCCAAGAGCAGCTTGAATATCCGTAATTTTCAAATTATAGCCGATTTCGCTGTAAATATATTTGTGGTCATAGCCGTGCGGCAAATCACCCAATTGCCAATCAAATCTCTTTTTACAAGTATTATCTTGACCAGTCGGACACCAGCAGTCCCGGCCCCAATCGCGCAAAGAACGGACAATTTTATTAAGCGAGGGATCATCCGTTAAAATCGCGCCGCCTTCTCCCGTTGTAATATGATGCGCCGGATAAAAACTCAAAGTTGATAAATGCCCAAAGGTGCCGGTGAATTTTCCGTTATATTTTGAACCTAAGCTATCAGAGTTATCTTCAATCAGCCAAAGATTATTTTGCTCGCAAAATTCTTTAAGTTCTTCAACCTCATAAGGATTACCTAAAGTGTGAGCCATAAAAACGGCTTTTGTTTTGTCTGAAACGGCGTTTTTGACATTTTCCAGTGTCGCATTGTAGCTCCCCAATTCAACATTAACAAACACAGGTACTAAACCATTTTGAATAATCGGATTTATAGTAGTAGGAAAACTAGCAGCTGTGGTTATCACCTCGTCGCCTTTTTTAAGCCGTTTTTCTTCGGGAATTCTAAAAGAAGTTAGGACAGTTAAAGCCAATAAATTAGCAGAAGAGCCGGAATTAACAAGCGAACAAAATTTTAAGCCAAAAAATTCAGCTAATTTTTCTTCAAATTCCTTGGCATATTTGCCGTCAGTCCAATGACCATCTAAAACTGCCTCTGTCATTTTTAATATTTCTTTTTCGTTAAAAACTTTACCGGAAACCGGTATTGGAGATTCGCCAGGAACAAATTTTTTTGACGGAAATCTGTTTTTAAATTCCTGAATCAGGTTATTTTTTAAATCATCATTCATAGACATTTTTAGCGTAAATTAAAAGTCGAGATAAATCAAGACTTGACATCTTATTAAATAGATGATACAAAGCGATTAGCACACCAAAACAAAATATGAAAAAGGAGGTTTGATATGAAAAAATTGTTATCAGGAAAGACGGCGGTAGTGACTGGCGGATCCAACAGAAATGTTTTCTGCCATATTCCCTCCTTTTTTATTTTAAGCTTTTAATTATTTTTTTATGTTTTGCTTCATGAAAAAAGAAAAAATTAGTAGTCTCCAATTCGGGGGAAACATAATCAATTCTTTTAATTTTATTATTAATGTAGCCGTAGCAACGATAACCTAAGCCCGACAGCAAATTAATTATATCATCTGGATGATAACCGAACTTTTTAGACCATTTTCTTAGCATTTCCGTAAATATGATTGGCCTACATCGTTTTAATGTTTTAATGGCGCCCCTAAAAACAAATAACTCCGCTCCTTCAACATCGCATTTTATTAAGTCAATTGCCTTACGCCGATTTTTCATAAATTTATCTATAGTGCTAATTTTACATTTGATTTTATTTATCTTATGACGTTTTTGAATATTGACCATTGAAGCGCTGCCTGTTTCATTTTTTGTCCAGTAAAACGTTTTTTCGCCCGCCGCATCAGAAAAGCCAAAATTAAAAGCGGAAACATGATGACTCTTATTAATTTGGAGATGTTTTTTTAAATAATTGTAAGTATAAGGAATCGGTTCAAACGCATAAATTTTTTCCACTTTGGGCAGCTGGCTGAAGTTTAGCGAATACCAGCCAATGTTTGCCCCAATATCAAAAATTGTCCGGCACAAAGAAGCTATATTAAAAAGCAGTTTTCTTTCCCGCGCGTCAATCGAGTGGAAATTCAGCATCTCAATTGGGATAAACCGGCTGTCAAATCTGTCCACTAATAATTTTATATTACTGCCCTTAACCGTCAGATAGATAAAACCATTACCAATGGTTATTGATTTCACATCGGTTTCTTTCAGATAATCAGAATAATCAAACAAAATCTGATGCTTTTTATGCATTATATTAATATATTTGTGCTTCTCCAGCTTGCCGGACAAATAGTGATTGTATAAATCTTGTAATTTCATATGTAATATCAACTTTCATTACTCTGATGAAAGCTGTTAAAATCTTTTATAATCTCGTGATCCCATTTAAGATATTTTTTAAAAGTACAAGATAAAGTGTCATCGCGCAAAAGCGATAATCCCCTATTATAATGAAAATTGCGCTTATCATTATTATTTTTCTTTTTTTGAATATATCCAACCACAATATGAGCAATAACGTGGTCAGGTAATTTTATAAGAAGATTCTCAAGATAGGCTAAAAAATAATCCATCTTTTCAGCAGTCTCAAGGAAGGGATTATTAAGAAAATTAGTTTCAATATTAATATCATATATCATTTCCAAAAGCTGTTTGTGGTCCCACTCGTTTGATTTTACGCAATCCGCTTTTCGACGATCGTAATTTTCAAGGTTCTCTTCATCAAATGCCAAAAGGTCCTGCTCTTTTGCTTGATTAAACAGCTCAGTTTGAGGATAGGGCAAAACGATTGAAAATTGGTTTAAAAAAGCCCGCAATTCCCGCACCAATGCAAATGTTTCTTGTATCTGTTTTAATGTTTCGCCGGGGAAGCCAACCATCCATAAAATATTAAACGACACATTCTTTTTTCTAAAAATACTAACCAATTGTCTTACTTTTTCCAAATCAATATTTTTGCGAATATGTTTCTGCATCTCCGGCGATCCTGTTTCAACTGCGATATGAAATCTTTCACAGCCGGCTTTAATCCATAAATCTATTACTTCTTCATCGAGGTGTTTTACAGAGAAACCGCCGGGTGTTAAGGTATGCGTTAAATTTCTGGATATTATTTGAGTTAGGCACTGTGTTATCCATTCTTTGGAAAATGTCATATTATCATCCACAACGGAAAGGTTTACATTGGGATATTTTTGTTTAACATCGTAAACTTCCTGAACAAAATTATCCACCGGTTTATATCTAATTTTTCTTCCCCAAGAAATAAATGTGCTGCAAAAAGAACAATTATATGGACACCCCCTGCTGGCCTCAATTGGTAATGTCATATCGCCGCTATTTGCGAAATACTTTTCTACATTTAAGCAATCCCAACGAGGCGGAGGAAGGTCGCGCATATCCAAAAAATAATTTCTTTGGGGAAACATTTGGATATGTCCGCTTGAATCTCTGATCGCATATCCTCCAAAAGGAAAATGTTCTTCTAAACTCTTATCCGTATAATTGTTATATTTATTTATGATATGCAAAAAAGTAGCTTCTCCTTCTCCGACGACGACATCATCAACATCATGTTTTTGCAATACCCGCTCGGGTAAAAGCGTGGGGTATCCCCCGCCAACAATAATTTTTGCTTGCGGATGAAATTTTCTCGATAATTCTACTGCTTCTTGGACCCATCTTGCGTTAAAAATAAACGTAACCGATAATGCCAATACATCGTAGATGCTTTCCCGGATGTACTTAGCCAGTGAATTCTGATATTGCGCAATATTAATGGGAATGCTTGAAGCAGAATATGCCTCAATGTTTAAATCCACAGCCTGAAGTTTATATTCGCATGTCCTGTATTTTTCAAAAAAAGAATATAACGAAGCAAGGGCTAATGACGGTAAGGGCCTAAAAGGCGCCTTTGTTCTATAATCATTATCTTGTTTAGCGTCAGGATGCGTACAATACGGAAGCTTCATTAATAAAATAGAAGTATATTGTTTCATTAGAAAAAGTTATTAACCTTTAAAATTATGTGGGAATGGTATTTAAAAACTTATTTTGGACTGTCTTATTTTCACCATAGCTTTCGACCGTTCTTTTAAAGCCTTCTTCTATGGGAAAGTTAAGCTTCCAGCCCAATGCTTTTAATTTAGTAATATCAACTGCTGTGCGCGAAAAATTTATCCTTAAATAATTTTTTGAAATATCTGTTTTCATTACAACTTTTAAGTTGCGTTCAGGAAACACTTTTTCCACAAGCAGCTTTGCTAAGTCAATAATACTGATTTCATAGTCGGTAGCAACATTATATGCTTCCCCGGTTTTCCCCTTCAATATAACAGTAAAAAAACCAAGAGTAGCATCTGCTAAGTAACAAAAGTTTCGCAATGCCTTGCCATCACTAAAAATTTCAATGTCGTGATAATTTACTATATTTGAAATAAAATCGGCAAAAGAACGACCATCATCTAATTTTAAACCCGGCCCATACGTTGTTGCCGGACGAACAATTTTTACAGGAACCCCATATTGATGCATCCATGCCACACACATATTTTCTCCCATTCTTTTGCTTTCCAAATAACATGAAGACAGATCTAATGGATCCAAGGATCCATAACAATCTTCTTTTATCGGATAACAAGACTGATCAACATATCCATGCACGCCACTGGTGCTAAAAAACAAGAAATTATCAACTTTTTTCCCTACGGCTAAATTTAATAAGTTGGCTGTTCCAATCACATTTGGCGAAAGTGTACCGACAGGATCTGCTTGAAAATATTTAGGCGTAGCATGGCTGGCAGCATGAATTATATAGTCAATATTTTCATCTATTTTAATTTTATCGCACACGTCTTGAGAGATAAATTGCAACTCTTTGCTGCCATCGTAATGGATGAATCTTGCGCGTGCTTTTTCAAGATTACGAACCAATCCAATAACTTTTATATTGAATTTTCTTGTTTCATTAAGATAAAGAAATGTTTCAACCATATAGGCCGGCAGAAAACCGGCCGCGCCTGAGATAAGAATAGTTTTATCTTTAAATGCTTCCCAATCCAACTTTTCATCAGTAATATATTTTAAATCCGACTCTATTATCCTATTTCTCATTTTTTTTATTAAAATAATTGGTATGCAATTTTTTCGCATATTCCAAATATGCATCTTGTTTGATATTACTTACATCTAATTTGTCTTTTATGCTTTTATAATATTTGAACAGGTCTGCTATTGCCGCCTCTGGTGAAATAAACGGAAAATCCCCCATCTCCGACATAAGCTTACTGTTGTCCCCTGAATATTCAACTCCAATTCCTTCATTTAATACACGTATTTCGCTTTTACTTTCACTTACTTTATTAATCAAGTTTGCAATAGTCAATAAATCTATTGATCCAGTTGGAGTAACATTAAATATCCTGTTTTTTGTCTTATTATTAACAAAATACTCTACTATTTTGAAAAAGTCATTAATGTATATATAATCATAAATAACATTTTGGTTGATAATAATAGGCATATTAAGCAGATTTTTAACTATTGCATTAGATATAAATTTATACCTGTAATCTTCATATTTACCATATATACCGAATATTCTCAAACAAATTAGGTTCTCATTGTTTACCTCTTTAATATATTTCGATATCAAGTATTTTGCATAACTATGGCTGTCTTCCGGAATATGTTCATCAAAATACTCCTCAGGCATTTTCTTGCGCCAATATGCTCTTGCATACTCGGAACCACTGCCTAAATTTATCATTTTCATAGATGGAGTCATATACTTTTGAAGATTGAAGAACATGCGCAAATTCTTTTCGCATGTGTCCACAGGATAGTTAGTGCCATCTCTTAATACCGTTGCGCAATGCACAATAGTTTCAATTGAATTATTTTTAAAATATTTTTCTACGGCACCAGAATCAGTAAGTTCTAACTCGTTTACTGTGGGAAATAACACAGAATATTTTTTATTTAAAAATAACTCCGCCAAATTACGACCAATAAAGCCTTCTGATCCAGTTATTAAAATATTCATAAATATTTGAATTTTATCCTGTATAGAATTGCCTAAACGAAATCTTTTGCATCGAACATTAACCCGCTTGTATCTTTATACCAATAATATAGCTCGCTTATAGCTTTTTTGTGTTGAGTAAAGTTAAATTCTCCAAATTCCTGTAAGAAAAGCGTATTATCGCCGGAATATTCCGAATTTAATCCATCTTGTTTTATGATTATCGGCAACCCTTTTCCGTCTACCTCTTTAATGATTTCAGCCAGCGTAATAAGATCGACACTTTTCCCTGTACAAATATTATAGGTTCGCTGTTTTGTATCTTTTTTAACAAACATTTCTACTATTTTTAAAAAATCAACAATATATAAATAATCAAGGAACATATTCCTGTTTATTGATATGTTTAAATTGCACAAAACCCTGCAAATGTTGTTCGAAATAAACCTGCGTTTGTAGTTCTCGTATTTACCGTAAATACCAAAGAGCCGAAGATTAATTATATTTCTATGTTCTTTTTCTATATCTTTAGCAATTACATATTTTGAAAATCCATAAATATCTGACGGTATGTGTTTACCAAAATATTCCTCTTCCATTTTAGGAATATAGTTATTTAAGTCATATTCCGAACCCGATCCCAGGTTGATCATCTTCCCAAACGACCGTGAACGTCTTTCAATATTAAAATACATTTTCAGATTCTCTTCAACAGAGGCAGTAGTAATCGCGCAATTAATAACTATATCAAATTCATATTTTTTTAGATAATCGTTAACAGCCAAGGAATCTAATAAATTAAGTTCTTGGCGTTTTGGGCAATATGTGCCACTATATCTGTCTTGAAAATACTCTTTTAAATTCCGACCGATAAACCCATTTGTTCCTGTAATAAATATTTTCATTTTATTTTTTTTAACAGTATTTCAGTATGATCATCTAAGTTTTCCAAACAACAGACCACTGGAGCAAGACATTTATTACAAAAAGGAATGCCATCCCGCTTTTTTTCCAACATTTTTATCTGCAGATATTTAAGTTTCTTCCCTTGCCATATTTCCACAGCACTTTCTTTGCTGACATCGCCAATTAACACTTGTTTTCCCCAGTCAAGAGTACAAGGACTTGTTGTCCCGTCAAAATTAAAGTGCAAATACATAAATGGAAATGGACAAACCTCCTTATATCTGTCAACTTTTTGACCATACATGCCCGTCGTATCAACATCAAATTTATTTATTTCTGCCCATTGAGGCACAACATGCTCAACAAACATTTCATCGCAAATATTCCCAAACATATTGTAAAATTTATCTTTATCTTCCTGGCTAAAATTGATATCAACAACTTTTATATAAATTTTGCAGTCTTTTCTAATTTCATATAAATTTTTTATATTTTCAATAAATTTTTTCATATCGACAGTAGCCCCTGTAACTTCTTTATATTTTTCAGAAGTTAATCCTTCAATCGACATATTTACTCTATCAAGCCCGGCGTCAATTATTTCCTTATTTAATTTAGGATTTAATAATGACGCATTTGTAAATAATTCAATGATTTCCGTAACATTCTTTGATTTCATATAACTTATCATCTTTGGCAATTCGGGGTGTAGTGTTGGCTCGCCGTGTAAGCCAATTTTAACTTTTCTTATCTTATGTTTAAATTGCGTAAGGTCATCTGTTATCTTTTTAAATAAATCCAAACTCATAAAACCGTATTTATAACCCTTACTCTTCATAGCTTCAGGATTTGATTGAAAACAAAAACTGCACTTAAAGTTGCATACGCTACATATATCAATATGCACCGAATAAGGCGTGTCTAATGGTATCACATTTTCTAACTGTGTTTTTTCTGAGTTAAAAACTCTGGCAATAATTTTTGCTTTCATAATTTTTCTATTTTATTATCGCGAAGCACCGCAATATCTATGCCTAAATTCATATTATTTAGCGACTTCAGCACTTCGCTTGAGTAAAGCCCCGGCACCATAACCATCACCAAATTAACCCTTTTCTCCTTCAAATGCTCTGGAGGCACTATATTCAAATGCAAAATAGGGGTAAATCTTCCTTGCTTAAACTTTGCCGAGTCTATCACATATTCAATATTTTTGACTTTGCTCAGCGCTAACAATGCAAGCGTTCTGTGGCCTGCGCCCCAAACAGCTACTTTTTTATTTTGTGATTCGTAGTCAGCTACAATCTGTTGTAAATTTTTAATAAGTTCTTCAACTTCATTGAAGTGTCCGGAAATATCCAGAGCTTCTTTCTTTTTCACTACTGCCGCGATATCATTATTCTCATTAATTGCATAACACTCTAATACCTCAAAACCATTTTTTTCAAAAGCATATGCCAATGTTTTTTTGGTGAAATATGAAAGATGGTCGGCAACAAATTCATAAAAACACCGCGTTTCCAATAAATAATCCAAATTGGGAACAGTTACAAACCCTACGGCATTAGCGGTCGTGTTGTCATATATGTTTTTGATAATACGGCCTGGTTCGGGCAAATGTTCGAGGTAATTTAATGAAACAAAGGCATCAAATGGATAGCCATTTATTTTATTTATATCTCCGATATAACCATTGATCATTTTTCTGCCGGCGGATTGCCCAATCTTTACTGATTTTGATGAAGCTTCAATTCCAACTGCCCTTAAACCCACCTCTTCCAAAACATCCAGCATATCGCCCTTACCGCTGCCGATCTCTAAAACTTTTTTTCCTCGCAACCTAAATTTACTAACAAATTCTTTCATTTGGTTTAATCTAGATAATCTTGTTTTCTCAGAAAATGACGCGGCAGTAATTACTTCTCTGAAATAGTCCACAGGTTCTATATTTAGCTGAACTAAACCGCAAGCAGAACATTGGTATATCTTAAAAGTTATCCCCTTGTCTTTCTTGAAATCATCTTCTTGCGGAAAATATTGAGCAGCTTTTGGCATCCCATTTAATTGCAATAAAGGATTTGGAAACAACTGACAGTTGCACAAACGGCAATTAGTAGGATTCATAATATATCGCTAATTTTTATCATTAAAGGTTGTGGTTTTATTGAATCTAAGAGGGCTACTCATAGGCACTAATGAATTAGATCTTTTCTTCTTTAAATAGTTCAATGCTTTTTCCTTGAATTCAATAAGTTGCGACAATTCTAAATTATAAGGCTTGATATAAGGAAGCCCTTTGACCATTTGTCCCACATTCACCTGCTTAACTAGCAAATCAGTGTCATAAAAATACTTTTCCGTAAAAAGCCTCTCTTTTAAGCATTGATTGTACAATCTTGTGCCTGGAAACGGTGTTGCATAAAACAAGGAATAATTATCAAGCGGAAAAGAAGTTAGTAATTGATACGTCTCATTTAATGTTTCCTCGGTCTCTTCAGGGAATCCAATTACAAAATACCCATATAAATATATATGGTTATACTTATCCTTTATGAGAATATGTTTTAGCTCATCTATCTTTTTATTAAATAAGTTTTTTCCAATTACTTTAGTTCTTATATAATCCGAGCCGGTTTCAAACGCCAGGTGCAACCGCACAAGACCTGCTCTTGACATAGCGTCTAGAACTTCTTCATCTAGGGTATTTACGTAAACCCCATTTTCTGTTGAGAATTGTATGTTTAATTTTTCTTTTACGATTAAATTCATAAGCTTAATTACTCTTTCTTTGTTAATCGTTAAATTATCATCGGTTATATTAAAATAGTTTAGCCCATAGTTATTTATATACATTTTCATTTCTTCTATCGCATTCTCTGCAGACCGGTAACGAATTTTTTTGCCATGAACAAAATGCATGCTGCAAAAATTGCACATGTTTGGGCACGACCTGCTTGTGATAATCGGCACGGGAGTTTTAATCGCAAAGCCTTTTGGGCTATGCCAACCGCTTGTATCAATGTAATAATCTGCGATATTTAACAAATCCACTGCCGGGAACGGCAGCTCATCCAAATTTTCTATATAATTACTTTTCGGATTAATAACTACTTGGTTATTTTTAAAATATCCCAATCCACCAATATAAGACATTCCTGGCAAATCATTAGCAGCTAAACAGTTAAGCAATTCGACAAAAGAACTCTCACCTTCACCAATAACTACATAATCAATACTATCTTTGTATTGATTTAAAATCTCCTTTGCATATATCGTAGGATGTATCCCGCCTATCACAACCTTAATTTTTGAGTTTAATAACTTTATATGTTTTGCTAAATGTGCCACTACTGGGAACAATCCGGAGTATAAACAATTAATTCCCACAATATCAGTATTATTCTCAACAATTTTATCTTCCATAATTTTTGTGAGAAACCTGACATCATCACACTCAAATGAATCAGACACCCTAAACTTACGTTTTTGCTGTTCTACCCTCAAATCCACAAGATTCACATTGTGTCCAGCCTTGCGCGCTGAAGAACCTAAATATGTAATATTAAGGGGAATACGCGGTTCTTCGTATTTATTATTCCATTCTATAATTGAAAACGGAAAAACCAATAAAACATTCATAAGTATATAACAATTTATGCTATGTTGACGAGAAAGTCAATTGTAAAAAAAGGGCCCGGTTAAGCTAAACCGGGCCTTCGGCTTCATCAGCCGTCCAATGTTCTGCGCAGATTAGGACTGAGGCAGCCCCAACCGTTTCTCGAGCATAGCGATCCTGTGTTCGTCCTCTGCCTTAACGCGCGAGTAGTACCGGCGCTTGCTCTTTAACCAGAGCAGCTCGAATTCCACCGCTTTCAAAATAGCCGCTTCCCCATACTTCCAAGCGTTGCCGGGGAACACGACCTTGCGGGTTTCGAATTTATCCAGAAGATTCGCCTCCTCCAATCTGGTTATGATAGGAAGCGTTTCTTTGGAAATGCCGCCGCCCAGGCCGGTTTTCAATCCCTTGGCCTTAATCTTTCTCATCATAGACTCACATACATCATATACTTCCTGTGAGGTATTGATGGCATCTCTGCCCAGACCCATAGAAGCGGTCAAATCAACCCTACCGACGGTCACGCCTGTGAGCAGCGAGACATCAGGCAACGCCAACATAGCATCGATGTTGCGGTAAGTCGTAATCGTTTCGAAATTCACCGCAAACTGGATGTCTTTGGCATTGTCCGGCGGAACCATGTTCCTGATGGTACCGAACCACTTGGACAGCGCGAACGGTGTTTCCGCCATTGGCGCGATAATTCCTTTCACGCCGATGGCCAAGGCGTTGTAAATATCAGTGACTGCCTCCACTCCGCCGATCTTGAGAATGATGGGCAGCCCCACAAAGGTGGTCACGTCTTTGAGCCGCATCATCTCTTCCATGCGGGTTCCCTCGGCCTCAAATTCGGCCTTGATTTCAAACACGCCGAAATCGTTTTTTAGCGACTTCAGTACCTCTACCATTTCGTACTCTAAAACGTTCATCTCCTTGTCCTCCTTTCTTGATTTTTGAGTAATGGAATAATCTCAAACAACCATTTCACCTTAGCACCCGAAAATGTCGTATAGACATCTTCGGGGTCAAAGAGTATTCCTTGACACCCGAAATTATCAGCCATCGCAATATCGCTTTCGGGCACATCTCCTACAACGCAGATTTCGTCTGGTGAAAGTCCGTGCTCTTTGCAAAGTAACTCTAGCATATAAGCATTGGGCTTTCCGACATGAAAATCTGGGGCATGACCTGTCGCGCCGACAATCGCGCCTACCATGGCACCGCAGCCGGGTAGTATTTCGCCGTCGCCTGCTGGATAGTTTGCGTCCACATTGGCAACCACCAATTTGGCGCCATTGTGTATCGCCCTCAAGGCCGTCGTTATTTTGCTGTAAGAGAAATCTAGATCGAGACCTACAACTACCGCAGCCACATTAGAAGACCAAAGTACCTTCAGATTCCAACGCATCAAATCAGCCAGCAAACCATCGCTACCAACCGCAAAAACGGATACAAGATTGTTTTCCGTCAAATAGGCGGCAATGGCATACGAACCGCAATACGTATTACGCGCGTGCGCTGCAAAGCCAAGGCGAACCAGTTTGTTGATTATACTCTGCCAACTCTTTCCCGAATTGTTTGTAAGGTAAAAAACCCGATAACCATCTCGTTCAAGAACAGTAATGGTCTCTACGGCTCCCTCTATGGCCTTATCGCCGAGGAAGAGAGTCCCATCCAAATCAAAAATAACAGCTTTTATCGCCATTTCTATCACCCCTTTCTTTTTCTTTTTTCAAAGTTTTTCTGGCGTGATAATACAATAATTACCAATTTAAAGCAAGTCGTCAGAGGAAATTATATTCTCTTTAAATTCATCCCGCGGAAGAAGCGGAGAAAGGTCCTCTAACGGATTTGATATTATACGGCCATCAGATTCTTTTTTTGATGACAATTTTGGGGCAAAAATATAATCGCCTAAAACAACTTCGCACAATACCGCTCCCGGATTAAATAAAACATCATTAATCACCTGCCTCATTTTCGAAGTGGAATCGATTTTAAAATATTTCAAACCATATAAATCTGCGAGTTTGGAATTGTCCGGGAAAGAAACGCCGCAATCTTTATTACAGCCGATAAAATCACCATTAAAATAATTTGTCTGGGTTTCTTTGATGGAATGATAGCCTTGATTATTCAAAATAAATATTTTTATTGGCAAATTATTATGCCTCACAGTTTGCAGTTCCTGAAGATTCATCTGAATGCTGCCGTCTCCCGCGATGCAGATTACGTCCCGATTCCCTGCCAAAGCAGCGCCTATAGACGCAGGCAAATCATATCCCATTGCCGCGCAACCAGAATTCCAAAAAATTCGCTGTCCCGCCTTGACAATACCGGCTTGAAATAAAGCGACGCAGGCTGTTCCGTTTCCCGCAACCACAATAGCATTATTATTCAATGCTGTTGTCAATTCTTCAATAAAATAATAAGGGTGAACCGAATTTTCATTCGGGATTTTATATTCATTTAAAACAACGGGGTATTTTTTCTTGCGCGCCAAACACCATTCCAGCCATATTTCATCAACCTTAAAACCCTTAGGAATTTTTTCCAAGAGCTTGGTTATAAAAATTTTTGCGTCAGAATGAACCAAAACGTCGCCTTTAACGGTCTTTTTATGCAGTTCAGCATCATCAATATCAATAATGATTTTTTTCGCGCGGCTCGCAAATGAGCTCCAGTTGTAGCTAATCTGCCTGATATTGTTTCTGGTTCCCAGACAAACAACAAGGTCAGCGTTTTGCAAGGCAAAATTGCCAGCGCGGCTTCCAAGGGTTCCTATCCTACCAATAAAGTTATCAGCGTCAGAAGCAATTAAATCAAACCCATTAAACGTTGTAACGACAGGAATATTTAACAAACCAACTAATTCCAAAAATTGTTTTTTAGCTTTTGAAATTCTAATACCATGACCGGCAATAAGCAGAGGCCTCTTGGCTTTTTGCAACTCTTCAATAACCACAGAGATTACCCTATCTTCTACCGCAAGTGGAATATTATTCGTATTCTCGCTTTTCAAATTCTCTTCTTCAATTAATGCTCCTTGAACATCTAACGGAATATCCAACCATACCGGGCCCGGCCTTCCCGAAACAGCAAAATGAATCGCCTTTTCTAATTCTGATTTTATGCTTTCCGGATCAGTTATCATCTTCGCGTATTTGGTCACGGGCCTCACAATATCTACTATGTTAATTTCCTGATCGCCTATTTGGCGTAAACCGCTATTAGGAGCAGAGGCAATCGTTGTTTCAAATTTTACTTGACCGGACAAATATAATACTGGAACAGAATCAAGCCATTGGCCGATAACTCCTGTCAAAGCATTAGTTCCTCCAGGGCCAGATGTTACGCTAACAACTGCCAAATTTCCCGATGCTCTGGCATACCCCTCAGCGGCAATTGCCGCAGCCTGCTCGTGATGATGACAGACATATTTAATTCGCTTTTCTTTTTTTAACGCGTCATTCAAATGCATTGCCCCGCCGCCAACTACAAGAAAAACATGCCTGATCCCATAATCGGCTAAATACTTAAAAATATAATCAGCTACTCTCATTTTATTTATAAAAACTTCCTGTAAATCTCATGAAATTTCAACAGATTATTAGGACAAGTATCATGCCAGGTAAGATACCCTGGGTCAGTATTAAAAATTCCTTTATTTTCCGGAACAAAAGCGGCTGGCAACGAACATTTATACAAGATTGAAATAAAATGGCCCCTAATTTTCTGTTCTTTATTAATTATTTGATTTACTGCGATAGGATTGGGGTCAAATTTAACTTCCGCGCCTATTTCAGATTCCGCTACCTTTTTTACCCTTGTTTCTAAGGTTTCTTTAAACCTAACAATCCCACCCGGCAAATGCCACCCTTCCCCCGTATATTTCTCATCTCTCCAGGACAAAAGCGTGCGTCCATTTTCATCTTTTATTAACAAGTCAACATTCACTAATGGAGTTATTCTACTGATAAAATAAAATACCTCATCAGGCAAACCTATTTGAGGATTTATAACTTCTTTATCAAGAATTGCTATAGCATCCGCAATATTCATATATATTTTCTATACCAATTAAATGATTCTTTTATTCCTTCTTCGAAACTTATTTTCGGTTTCCAATTTAATTTTGTTTTTGCCTTACCCCAGTCAAGATATTGCTTCGGTATTTCATTTTTGGCGATGTTCAATATCTTATATTTAATTTTTATTCCCAGAATTTTCTCTATTTTTTTAAGAACGTCCAAAACGCTGAAAATATTTTTGCTGCCGAAATTAAAAGCTTCTCCTTTAACGCTTTTTATTTTCTGGAATAATTTTATACAACCATTAACTATATCTTTAACATAAGTATATTCTCTTATCATTTTTCCATCGCTTCTTATTAAAAGCTCTTTATTTTTTATAAGCGCCTCTAAAGCTCCCGGTATAATTCTTGAAAAATTAAAATCCCGAGGACCGAAAACATTGCTGAATCTGGTTATCACGATAGGCAGGCCGTAAGTGGAAAAATAAGTTTGAGCGATTAAGTCGGCAGCCGACTTTGATGCGTCATAAGGATGGTCGCCTCTCAGCGGAAAATCTTCTTTATAAGGTAATTTTTTTGCCTTGCCGTAGGCCTTGTCAGAAGAAACAACAACGATAGATTCCAAATCGCCTTTTTGCCTACATGCTTCCAATATATTCGCCGTACCAATAATATTCGTTTCTATCGCCTCAAATGGGCTTTCATACGCCTTGTCAATAATTGGCTGCGCCGCCAAATGGAAAACAGCTCTTATTTTTTCTTTTTTAAAAATATCAGAAACCTTTTTGTTCCTAACATCCATTTTGTAAAATTTTGCCTTGGGGTTTATATTTTCTCTCCTACCGCTGGATAAGTTATCTAAAACCACAACTTTATGCCCCTGCACTATCAATTTATCTACTAAATGAGAACCGATAAAGCCGGCTCCTCCTGTCACTAAAATATTTTTTGTTTTCAATTTTCCCATATTTTCCACTTGGGATTATTCTGCCACAGCTCGTTAAGTATAAGCACCTCGCGATAGGTATCCATCCCGAACCAAAAGTCATCGTGACGATACATAGCTAACTGTTTTTCCGGGATAAGTCGCAGTAAAGATTTCTCTATCATATCGCTAGGCTTTATATAGTCAAAGATTTCTTTGTTTAAAACCATAAAACCGCCATTAACATAACCATAATAATCCGGTTTCTGACTAAAATCTTTTATCAAATCATCTTTATCAATATTGACTATGCCCCAACGCGATGTCGGATGCACGCCGGTAATAGTCGCTATTACCCCCTTTTTTTTGTGAAAATCCACCAATTTCGAAATATCGATATTAGAAACGCCATCCCCATAAGTAACCATAAAAACGTCATCTTTAACGTAATCTTTTAATTTTAAAACGCGTTCCCCATGAGCTGTTTCCACGCCAGTATCGGCAAAAGTAATTTTAAAATCATCACATCCGTTGTTGTGAAAGGCAATCTCGTGATTTTTGGTATCCAGGGTAAAATCATTTACTAAACTCCGCCAATTCATAAAATATTGTTTTATCATTTCACCCTTATAACCCAATGCCAGAATAAAGTCGTTAAACCCGTAATGGCTGTAAATTTTCATTATATGCCATAAAATCGGCTTGCCGCCGATTAAAACCAGAGGTTTTGGCTTAAACTCGGTTTCTTCCTTCATCCTTGTACCCTGGCCGCCACAAAGAATTATTGTTTTCATATGTTTATTTTAGATATTTTTTATATTAAACCAACTATGGCCAAAAGTAAATACGGAACGCATTTTTAAGATCGCAATTTTTTAAGCGCTTCTTTAATTTTACTTATTGCCTTAGCAATATTTTCAATTGAATTGGCATAAGAAACTCTTAAATAACCCTCTCCGTATTTGCCGAAAGCGGTGCCTGGCAAAAGCGCCACGCCAGCTTTATCCAATAAATAATCAGCCATTTTTTGAGAATTTAAACCAAATGATTTAATATTGGGAAAAACATAAAAAGCGCCTTTGGGCATCTGGCAACTGATGCCAGGAATTTCATTTAGCGCACTCACTATAAAATTCCTTCTTTTTTCAAATTCTTGAACCATTTTTTGGGCTGGTTTTTCGGCTTTGTTTATAGCCATTATTCCGGCGTACTGAGTAAAATCAGCGGCACAGGCAAAGGAATTAACTGATAAATTGTCTACTACTAATTCAAATTTTTTAGGAAAAATTAAATAACCCAAACGCCAGCCAGTCATTGAATATGTTTTGGAAAAGCCGTGAACTAATAATGTCCGCTCCGGCATTCCTTTTATGCTATAAATGCTTGGATATTTACACTTGTCATAAAGAAGTTCGGAATATATCTCATCTGATAGAACCCAACAATTATATTTTTTTATTAAATCGCTGATAATTTTAAGATTTTTTTGAGGGATGACACTGCCCGTCGGGTTATTAGGCGAATTCAAAATTATTAATTTTGTTTTTGAACTAAGCAGGCTGGAAAAAACGTCTAAGTCAAAATTAAAATTATTTTTTTCTACTAAAGGCACTGGTTTGGGCTCACAGCCTAAAAACTCCGCTATATTTACGTAAGTGGGAAAGCCAGGATCAGGGTAAATTACTTCGTCGCCCGGTTTAAGTAGCGCTGTCATCGCAAGATAAAGAGCTATTTTTGCGCTAGGCATAATACCCACCATCTGCGGGGAGATTTTCACACCTCTTTTTTTACTAAGATAGTTAGCCACAGCGGAACGTAACTCAAAAATTCCCAAAGGGGCAGTATATTTTGTTTTGCCCTCTTTAATTGCCTTAATTGCCTCATCGCAAATTATTTTAGGCGTGTCAAAATCAGGCTGACCAATTTCCAAATGGATGATTTTTTTGCCCATTTTTTCCAATTCCTGAACTCTGGCTAAAACCGTATAGGCGGCTTCGCCTTTAAGCTTCTCGGCTTGCGGGCTAAAACGAAACATTTTTTTGTTTTTCATAATATTTTTTGGCGTTTTCATATCGCTCAAGCGTGCCTATGTCTTTTATATAATCACCAGTCAGATAGCCATAGATATCTTCAGAATCATGAATCCGACTAATAACGTCTTTTTCGATATTACAAAATTCTTTGGGAATAAAATTAAAAATATCATTTCTAAAAGCGTAAATGCTAGTAATGGCTGTATCCAAATCTTTTTGACCACGACCGATAAATTTTTTCACCCGAAAATCAGAATCAATTTTCACAACATCGCTGTCATAAGGGTGGTCGCTGTGCCTTAAAACAAGGGTGGCGAGAGCTTTTTTATTTTTATGAAATTGAAAAATTTTTTTAGCATCAATTTCTGCCATCACATCGCCGCTTAAAACAATAAAATTCTCTACATCTTTCAAGAACGCTTCTGCGTTCTTTATGGCGCCACCGGTCCCCATAAGAACTGCTTCGTCAGAATACTCTATTTCCACTCCGAATTTTTCGCCAGAACCAAAATATTTCTTAATTATATCAAAAAGATAATGACCGGCAATGACAATTTTCGTGATGCCATGCTTTTTTAGTAATTCTATCTGATGCCAGATAATCGGTTTTCCGGCAACACTTAGCATTGGTTTCGGTATTTTATCAGTCAAGGGTCTCATCCGCTCGCCTCGGCCGCCAGCCAAAATCAATGCTTTTACTTTTAAATTCATTTCAATTAAATCAGCTGCTTCGTCTATGTCTGCGGCGATAAAATCAGGTACCGCTTCAAATTTTTTATTACTCCCTTCGTAGCCGGCTTTTAAAGCAATAGTCTTAATTCCTGCGTTAACGCCAGCTTGAATATCTCTTATAGAGTCGCCGATAATAAAACATTTTTTAAAATCAAGCTTAAAATCCTTGGCTGCTTGTTTAAGCATGCCGGTTTTCGGCTTCCGGCAATCGCAATCAATCCGATATTTTAAAAGTTCTGGAGTAATGTCAGAATGATTTCTCTCGGGGTGATGGGGGCAATAATAAATAGCGTTAATTTTGGCGCCGTCAGCTTCCAGCTCAACTTTCATTTTTTCATGCAAGACAATTATCTCATCTTCGGTAAAAACACCCCTCGCGATATCCGGCCGGTTAGTTACGATAATCACCAACCCTAAAGAGTTAAGTTTTTTTATAGCAGCCGCTACATTTGGTAATATTTTCAACCGGTCAACTTTTTTAAAGGCGACGTCTTCTGTAATGACGCCGTCCCTGTCAAGAAAAAAGGCTCTCATTATTTTTAAAAAGCGTAGTTCGGCGCGTAATAAATTATTTGACTGCCAGAATTTTCAAACCTAAACGGAACATAAAGTAAATTTTTTAACGCTTCTTTTACCCTTCTCTGTAGCTCCGGCTTAACGAAGAATAGAATAAATCCTCCGCCGCCAGCGCCTAAAAGTTTTCCTCCCAAAGCGCCATTTTTTACGCCCGTCTCATAAATTTCATCAATATCCGAATTACTAACCTGAGAAGTCAAACTTCGTTTGATTTTCCAACTTTCATTCAATAATTTGCCAAAGTCATCAAGCGGATAATTTCCGCTTAAAATTTTAATTGCTTCATCTACCATTTGGAGCATAGTTTTTAATTCCTGTGTTTTCTGGTGAGTATTTTTTATCTGCTCAGCCGCCACATCCGAAGCGTTCCTCACTATACCCGTAAAAAAAAGCATTAAATGATCCTGAAAAGAATTAAATCTTTTTGAATTTAAAACTATTGGTTGAACAGCTATTTTGTCAGAGCCGCCAAACTCAATTTTATTAAAACCGCCGAAAGCCGCGGCCACATGATCCTGACAGCCAACATTTTCTTTCAATCTTTCCTGGTCTACATGAATAGCGTCTAACGCCAATTGTTTTTTATTTACCATCTTGCCGTTTAAAGCATGTAAGGCGTTTAATAAACCAACGGTAAAAGAAGAGTTGGTCCCCATGCCAGAACGAGCCGGCAAATCTCCGGCGTGATGAATTTCTAATCCTTTTTGGATATTTAAAAATTTTAAAGTTTCCCGCACTGAAGAGTGTTCAATTTCGTCGTGATTTTTTACGTTTTCTATTTTTGACCAAACAACTCGCGTTTTGAAATCAAAAAATGGCGGCAAATATCGGCAGGTAAGATAGCAGTGTTTATCAATCGCAGTGGAAAGCACCGCGCCTTTGCCGTAATTTTCAAACCAAGCCGGATAATCCGTGCCGCCGCCAAAAAATGAGATTCTAAAAGGGGTTCGAGTAATAACCATACCCAGTAGTAGATCCGCGATAGCAATTTGTCTAATTTAACTCATTGCTTTTTGGGATCACTAAATTATTGCTTTATAGACTATCTTTGCCCCAGCACTAAACCCGACAAATTGGGAATTGAATTTATCACGGGCTCACTACTGGGCATAATAGTATATTTACATAATCAACAATTGAATGTCAATAAAAAATAAAAAGGAGCGTATTTTGTTGACTACGCTCCTATATTACTCTTAATCCGAAAACTCTGCCTCTCAGTTTATTCTCCCAGTAATTTTCTCCGCAACTTAATAGAAAGCATTTGCTTAATATGTTCAACGGCTTTTTCGCCGAATTTCTTGTTAATCATATCAAGATAAACTGGGCTCGAAAAATAAGTATTAAAAGCGTTATCGCGGAAACGCAAAACTTCAGCCGCGGAAAGCGTCTCGGTGGGCAAGGGCAAAGTTTCATAAGCGTGTTGAGAATAACCAATCCAGCCCGGACCGCTAGGATCATCTGGTAAAGGCAAACCTTTTTCTTTAGCAATTTTATATAATGGTGAGCCAGGATAAGCCATAGCGCAATAAAAATTCGCCCACTCGGCATTAATCTCCTGCGCCATATCAAGAGTTTCCCGCATTGTTTCCAAAGTATCGTCGGGCAAGCCAAAAATATAATTGGCGCCGATATAGATGCCGGCTTTTTTAATTTTTTCAACCACATCAATAATGTCGGTATTGGCAAATCTTTTTTTAATGGTGCCGTCTCTCACATGCTTACTGCCTGATTCAATACCTAATGCCAGCCATTTAATTCCGGCTTTACGGAGTTTTTCTAAAAGTTTTTCATCAGTGGTATCAACTCTCGCATAAGCCCAAATATTCAAATCATAACCTCTATCAATAATCCTATTGCAAATTTCTACAACATGGTCCTCATTTAAAACAAATAATTCATCAATAAATTTAAGATTCTTTACTCCATATTTATTAACCAAAATATCAATTTCCTTAATCACATAATCAGGGCTAAACATCCGATAAGACGGCTTGCCAAACGGAGCGTTAATACAACAATAAATACAGCCAAAAGGACAGCCGAAAGATGTGTGAATAGCGGCATAGGGACTTCTATGTTCAATGTCTCCAAAACAATGCCAATTATGCGCCCGATATTTATCCATTAGTAACAAATCCCAGCAAATGCCGGAAAATTCCTTATCCAAATCAGTAATTAACTTTGCCGGCGCGTTTGATTTTATAACACCTTTTTCTAAATACCATAAACCCGGTACCTTGCTCAAATCTCCGCCAGACTTTAAAACCCGAAGCAAAGAAATAAAAGTCATTGGCCCTTCGCCTTCGCAAACAAAATCAATTGCCTCTTCTCTAAGTGTTCTACTTGGAAGAGATGTCGGGTGAGTGCCGGTCATTATAATTTTAATATTTTTATTTCTGACCTTTATTTGTTTGCAGGTTTCTCCAGCTATCGGCATATTCTGAGTAGAAGCTGACGGCTGATGGCCATATACCACCATAATCACCAAACGCGGATTGATTTTAACTACCTCATCAGCAACTTCTTCCGGGCTTAATCCGCTGGCTGGAGCATCAATAATATTCACATTGAATCCCCTATTTCGTAAATGATTAACAAATAAACCAGCGTAAGCTGGTGGTTCAATTGCTGTTAAATCTGTCAATCCTTGGAATATTTTCTTATTACTGCCGCCCGGCACAACAAAAAGTGCGTCTAAATTTTCCATAAATTTTAAATATTGGCGAAATTATTTCTTTTGACAATCTGATAACCCTTTATTAATTCAGTGATTCCTTCTTGAAGTGAAACAGTTGGTTTAAATCCGGTTTTTTCAATTTTCTTATTAGAAACAATATAATCTCTTTTGTCTATATCTTCGCCGATTTTTGCTTCCACAAAATAAAAATTCGGCAGTTGTTTTTTTATTTCTTCGCATAATTCCCATTTAGATAAATTGGCGTCACTTAAACCAATGTTATACGCTTCATTTTTCATCTTTTCAAAATTATTCATAGCATAAATAAAAGCCCGGGCCACATCCCGAATATGAATATAATTTCTTTTAAAATGCGCTTCAAAAAGCACGATAAAGCGGTCATTAACTGCCCGATAAACAAAGTCGTTAACCAATAAATCCAAGCGCATCCGAGGGCTGATGCCAAACACCGTGGCTAGGCGGAAAACAATAGCGTTCCCCGATTCAAGAATTGCCTTTTCTGCTTCTACCTTTAGTTTGCCGTATAAAGAAATCGGATTAAGCGCAGTGTTCTCATCGCAATGAATATCTTTCTGACCTATACCATAACCGCTGTTTGTATTGGGAAAGATGATTTTCTGGTTGGGTTGGCGAAGCTCCAAAATTGTTTTAATCGCCCCAAAATTAGTACTTTGAGCCGCTTCTGGATCTCTATCGCAAGCCGGCGCTCCAACAATACAAGCCAAAGGAATAATAAAGTCAACGTCTTTGATGTATTGAGAAATTAAATTTTTATCTCTGCTATCGCCGCGCACCACCTTTAATGTTTTATAGTGACAACAATCTAAAAGAGAGGGCTGGCCATACATAAAATTATCAATAGCAATAACTTCGTGGCCTTGACGCAAAAGTTCTGGAGTTAAAATTGAGCCGATGTATCCGGCGGCGCCGGTAATTAATATTTTTGCCATACCCAGTGACATTACTTCGACTTAATAACTCAATAAATTGAGTTATTAGATAAAGTTTTGTTTAATAATTTTATTAATTTTACCCAGCTTACTCATTTACCTTGTTTTTCAGAAAAACAAGGTCATCGAAGTAATGTTACTGGGCATATTATTTTATACTATCTAACACCACTTTAGAAATAAATTCAATGTCTTCTGGTTTTAATGATGGATTATTGGGCAAGAAAAACCCAGACCAATGGATTCTGTCAGCCACAGGAAATGACTTTTTCCCATAACGGTTAATCCAAAATGGGTGAAGACCCAAATTGCCCGCGGAAAAAATTCTGGTTTCAATACTATTGTCTTCAAGCGCTTTAATAATCCTTCTGCGCTCCTCAATATCTTTAGCCAAGGCCCCAAAAGAAATACTGCAAATTATCGAATCCGGTTCAGTTTTTTGAATATAAAAAACTTCGCTAAGATTTTTTTTGTATATAGCGTGATTTTCGCTTCTTCTTTTAATCAACCACTCCATTTTATCAACTTGGCGAATACCCAAGAAAGCGTTTAGGTCGGTTGGGCGAAGATTAAATCCTGGCTCGTAAAAAACAAAAGGCGAATGAAAATCATCAATATTGTATTTTTTTATAAATTCTTCTTGAGTTTCTTTATCTAAATCCTTGCCCCAGCCATGGCTTCGAAGCATTAAAAGAATATTATTGAATAATTTATTATCTGTTGAAACTAACCCACCTTCAATCGTAGAAATCTGATGGCCAAAATACAGAGAAAAAGCGCTCATATCGCCGAAAGTGCCGACACGCCTGCCTTTATAACTTGAGCCCATGGCCGCGCAAGCGTCTTCCAATAAAATAAACCCGTATTTTTCTTTCAAAGCCATTAATTCATCCATTTTATGCGGCACGCCCAAAACCTGAACCATTATCACCGTTGAAGGATTATGTTTTTTTAAGAGTTCTTCTAAATAATTTAAATCAAGACCAAAAGTTTCTTTATCAGCTTCGCACATTATCGGCTCAAATCCGAATTGAATGGCTGGAGAAACTGTTGTTGTCCAACCCACAGACGGCACAATGATTTTTTTATTTTTCAAAATACCCGAAATCAAAAGCGTGTAATACATCAAAAGATCTGCCGATGAACCGGAATTACAAAATACCGAATATTTTCGCCCCAGCCAATCGCTCCATTTTTTTTCAAAAATCGGAGTTAAAGGACCCTTGGTTAAACGCGGATACGTCTTTAGCCACTCAATTAAGGCGTTAATGTCTTGTTTATCAATTGTATCTTCAGCCAAATAGTATTTTATCATAATATTAAATTACTCTTTTTATGAGAAAAAAGATTTTTAATAAAAATTTTTAAACTTACAAATAGAGGAGATATCAAAGCACGTATACCAAATCTTTTTATCGTGGGGTAAATCCTCCACGGAACTAAATAAATTTTAAGCAATCCAATTTTTTGAAGACGGATAAATTCTTCAGGAGTGATATTATTAACGGATAATACCGCAGATTCATACCTTTGATATTTTGAAAAGTCTTCGGTATGAAGTTTTAAGCCGTACTCTTGTCTTTTCGCCATCTCAAAAAACTCCGTTCCTGGATAAGGCATGGCAATGCCGTATGTGGCGTGCTGAATTTCTTTGCTTTTACGAAGGAAAGAAATAGTTCTTTTTATGGTTTCATAAGTTTCTCCTGGCAAACCCAACATTACCGAATTAATTGTCTCTATACCGTATTTATTTGTAAGTTTATTCGCTTCCACATAACTCTCCAAAGGAACTCCCTTTTTTATAATTCTGCGAATTTCCGGGTCAGCGGTCTCTAACCCAAAACTAATTCTTATAAGTCCACACTGAGCTAAACGTTTTATCAATTCATCATCAACTAAATTTGCCCGCGTGCTTCCTTCAAAAGTAATTTTTATTTTACGTTTATCAATTTCATCGCAAAAGTTTAAAATATAATTTCTATCAAGGGTTAAAACATCGTCTATAAAAAAGAAATGCCTGATATTAAAATCTTTGACAACGGACTCAATTTCGGCGACCAAATTATTGACTGTTCTCCTTCTTACTTTGTTGCCAAAAACCTTTATGCTGCAATAGATACAACTGAAAGGGCAACCGCGGGAAAACATAATCGAAGTATATACTTTTTCCCCTCTTAATGTGCCCACCTTATATTCTTCAACTTTTAACAAGCGCCTTACAGGAAAAGGAATTTTATCTAAATCCGTAATCGGCTCTGGATCTCCTGTAAATAAAATTTCGTTATTCTTCTTGATAAGCAGCCCGGGGACAGAAGAAAAATCTCCGCCTTTTTGAAATTTCTCCAAGAAAAGATGGAATGTTTTATCAGCTTCGCCAATAAATAAAAAATCAAAACAATCTTCAAACGCCTTTTCTTTGACTATGGTGGCATGCGGCCCGCCTACTATAATTGGTATATCAAAATTTTCTTTTATCTTATTGGCTGAATCAACTACTTTTGAAAACATAGGCGATGTGGCTGTAAAGCCTATAATATCAGGAGAAATATTCTTTACCCTTTCTAATATATGTTCATTTGACAAAGATTCCAGTTCCGCATCAATAATTTGAACAGCGTGACCGTCTTTTTCGGCGATGGCTGCCAGAAGCGAAAGATTCAGGGGCGGGAAAGATGAAGCCTTTTTTGCAATTCGCGAGAAGTTGCCGAAAACCGAAGTCCAATTTGGAAAAATAAATAAAATTTTCATAAATTCTTGAATTTAATAATTTCTTATATTTTTTTAGCAAACGCAACCATATTCCCACCCATAATTTTTATTTTTTTATGCTCAATGCTTAATTTAACCGCTGCATCTATCAGAAAATGTTTAACAAAATCAGGGAAGGGAAATAATTTCAAAATATGACCTATCGTATAACGGCTCGTTATATTTTTGACATAAACAACCTGAAAGCCGTGCTTGGCAAGCAATTTTCTTATGGTAATTTTGTCAAAAAGATAAATGTGTCCGATATCATACATCGGAGATTTTTCGCCTAATATTTTAGTTAGAAAAAATCTGACATTATGACTTATTATTAAAATATAACCATTTTCTTTTATTACTTTATAAATATTCCTTAAAATATCATTCGGATCTATAACGTGGTCAATTACCTGTATAACGCAAGCCAGGTCAAAAAAGTTGTCTTTATAAAGTCCACCCCTAAAAACATCGTTAATAATATTTCCTTTTATTTCTTCATCCGCTTGCTCAAATGCGTTTTTGCTTGGCTCTACGCCGTATACATTCTTAAACCCAAAATCTTTGGCTTTTTTTAAAAAACAGCCGTTGCCGCAACCTATTTCCAGTAAATTATTTTTTTGTTTAATAAATGAACTGGCTTTCTTTAACTGGCCTAAATAATCTTCAGCCATAAATTCCACCTGGATTTCATTTATAAAAGAGCTGTTATTATATAATTTTATAATGTAATCATCGCTGAATATCGGATTTGAATATATTAAACCGCACTTATTGCATTCTACTATTCTGTAATGACTTTTAGAAGGAATATGCCTTGGCGAAACATCGATTTTATTATAATCAATGGATTCTTCATATTTCATCTTATAATTTTCAACTTCGCAAATAGCGCAAGGAGTTTTTTTAAATGAAATTTTCATATTAAAAATTCCTTGAAAACGTTAAAAATCATCAGTAATCCGTTATACGCTTTTGCTATTGTGTTTGGGTGGGCTCGGCTGATTTTACTTCCACCTATTCTTTCCGGCTCATCGCCTGAAATTTCAGTAAATTTCAATTTATGTTTTGCGCAACGAATGGATAATAATATTTCGTACAATCCAACTTTATAATAATTAAACTCTTTTCCTGTATTTTGATGCAAATCAAGCTTCCCTAAAAGTTCTTTTTTAAAAGCCCGATACATAACCAATGTATCCGTATAATCGGCTCTAAATAAAATATTAATTAATTTGGTAATTAAATGATTTGCTAAACTACTTAGAAAATCGTCGTCATCGCTTTTGGCTTTATCTTTATACCGCGAAACAATCACCATATCATATCCTTGTTTCATTTTTTCAACCAGTTCAGGAATTTTTTCAGGAATTGAATTGCCATCGGGGCTGAAAGGAATAATGACGTCGCCCTTGGCTGCTTGAAATCCTTCCCACCAAGCGCCCATAGTTCTTGGCAGTGTCTGGGTAATTACCTTATACCCATGACTTTCTAAATATTCTTTTGTGCCGTCAGTAGAATGGCCGTCAACAATTATAATTTCATCAACCCATTCTTTTTTAATTTTGGGCATTATCGCTTTAACGCCCTCAACCTCGTTTAACGTAGGAATAAAGAGAGTGAATTTCATTTTATTGGTCCTGGGTACATTGGATTTTCCCAGCCCCTCCACGGCTCAATTAGCATATTCTTTCTAAATTCATCTCTTGGCAAAAACGGATATTGGTCTTCTATGGGTGTGCCCCAGCCGAGTTTTGGCTGATAATCATAAAAACCGATCATATTAATATCGCAAATAACTGGTTCGTTTAAACCGAGCACATACTTTAATTTTTTCTTTAATTCTTTATGATTTTTAATTTTAATCGCTTTAAGTTTATACGCCTTAGCCACTTTAATAAAGTCAGGAAAAGACAAGCCGTGTTTTGCATCAACTCCGGCGTATTCTGATTTAAAATGCGTGTCTCGGTATGCTTTGGTGATACCAAAGACGCGATTATTAAAAATAAACACTTTTACGGGAAATTGATAATGTTTGAGAGTTTGAAATTCCTGAATGTTAAAATTTATTCCTCCGTCGCCAACTATGCAGTTAACTTTATGATTACTTGCAACCGCGGCTCCGATTGCCGCAGGCAAGGCATAACCCAAAGAAGAATTACCGTTATTGCTGAAAACTCTTTGATTTGGTTTTGGCTCAAAGGCCTGGGAAGTCACCACACAATTACCTCCTGCCTCATGCACTAAAATATCTCCCTGTTTCATCATATCTGAAAGAACTTTTACGAAAACATAAGGGTTGACGCTGTTTTTTTGTTTGAAGTATTCGTTTCTTACCACCCGATATTTAAGCCGCCAATCTATTACTCTTTTAAGCCAAGACGGGTCAATTTTATTTTGTTTTTTAAAATCAGAACGCTTCAAACGGCCTATTAATTCCTTAATAAAAATTTTTGCGTCGCAAGAAATATTAATATCACCCCTACTTCTTTTAAACGGGCTGTATTTAAGTTCGTATTTATCTATGTCAACAATTATTTTTCTTGCACCTCTAGCAAATGATTCTACCACTCCGCCGGTAATTCTTCCCGGAATACGTGACCCGATGCCTAAAAGAAGGTCGCAATTTTGGATTCCGAAATTTCTTCCATCGCCGCCGAAAGTCCCGACTTTTCCGCCGAAAAATTTCGGGTCGTAATAATCAATCATATTCCAAGTCACAAAAAACGGCACTCTTTTTAATACTCTGGCTAATTCTTTGGCTTCTTTAACAGCGTCAGCTAACCAGACACCGCCACCCAAAAGAATTGCCGGTCGCTTGGATTTTTTAAGTAAAGAAATTAATGATGAGATTTTATTAATTTCACATTTTAACGGCTCAGCAACATAGTGCTTCATTTTTTGCGGAACTTTCATTCTTTGAACATCCATTGGAATATCCAAAAGCACCGGACCGGGCCGGCCTGACGTGGCTAGGGAATATGCCTTTTCCAATTCAAAACAAATATCTTCGGCCCTATCAATCAGTTTAGCGTATTTGGTAATCGGCTTAGCCATTGAAACAATATCATTTTCCTGAAAACCCCATTGCCTCACTAAATTATTGGGCTTCATAAAGCGGGAATTAATTTGACCGGTAAAATAAAAAGCTGGACAAGAATCATAATAACTGGCCGCTATGCCATTTAAAAGATTTTCGCCGCCGGGACCGGAAGTCGCCATCATCGACGCTAATTTCCGAGAGACCTTAAAATATCCGTCAACCATAAAAGCGCCGGCTTGTTCATGAAGGGGACAATAATATTTGAGTTTTTTATTTTCAGCCACCATTGCCACCAAACTAGCAGCTGCTGAGCCCTCAACAAAAAATACGTCTTTAATTCCTTTTTTGGCTAAAAAATCGGCTATGTATTCGGAAACAATCATGATTTCTATTTCTAACGTTTATCATAGCAGAAAATTATCACCTGGTCAAATAAGTTGTTTTTAGCCCCTGTTCCAGTTCAATTTTATGCTTCCAACCAAGCGAATGAAGACGGCTAACATCTAATAATTTTTGTTTCGCGCCGTCTGGTTTTGAATTATCCCATTTGATTTCTCCGCCAAAACCAATAATAGTTTTAACTTTTTCTGCTAATTCTTTAATCGTAATATCTATCCCGCTGCCGACATTAATTAAATCAAAGCTAATATTATTATTTACAATAAAAAAGCAGGCATTAGCCAAATCATCAACATATAAAAATTCACGCCGTGGGGTACCAGTCCCCCACAATACCACTTCCTTTTGATTATTAATTTTAGCCTCGTGAAATTTCCGAATCATTGCCGAAAGAACGTGTGATTTATCCGGACTGAACTCATCATCTAGCCCATAGATGGTGGCAGGCACAATTGAAATAAATTTCGTAGCATGTTGCTTATTGTAAGCCTGACACGTCTTGATGCCAGCGATTTTCGCTATCGCGTAAGGTTCACTAGTCGGCTCTAATTCGCCTTTTAGTAAATATTCTTCTTTTATCGGCTGAACTGAATTTTTAGGGTAAACGCAAGAAGCACCAATAAATAAAAGCTTTTTGACCCTACTTAGATAAGCGTTATGAATGATATTATTTTGAACAACCAAATTTTCGTAAATAAATTCAGCCGGATGATTAATATTTTCCTGGATACTGCCACTTTTATAACTTGGCAAAAATACATAATCCGGCTTTTCGGAATTAAAAAAATCAGCCACCGCTTTATTGTCCAATAAATTAAGCTGCTTCTCGTTTCTAAGGATGATATTTATATAACCCTGAATTTTTAAAACCCTTTCTATGGCTGAACCTATCATTCCTTTTGGTCCAGCAACATAAATTTTTTCAGATTTTTCCATATCCTATAAAATTATCTGTTTAAATATTATATTATGCATAGTATAATTATTCAAATGAAGCAGTATTTACGGCAAAATTATTTAATTATATTTTTTGGGTTTTTTGTTATGGGTTATGCCCTTATTTTATTAATCGGTCCCGCCTTAGGCCCAACCGATGATTTTATATTTTTAAAAACCCTTCAGGTCGGCAAACCAATTTTGTATTACAGCGCGAATTTTCCTTATTATTATTATAATGCTATTTTAGGCGGCCGTTTTGTTCCGCTCGCGGCGATGGAATACAATCTAGTGGGCCTTTTATCAAAATCGCCGTCAGCAATCTTATATTATCTTATTCACGCAATTCAATTTGTTGTGCTGATGATTTTACTTATAAAAATATTAAAACAATTCACTTCTAATAAATTTCTCATATATCTTACTCCAATTCTGATATCTTTAACTCCGGGATTTACTATGTCGTGGTTCCGATTACAGTTAAACGAAAGGGATGTAATATTTTTCTTGGCAATTTTTATTTTGTGTTATTTAACATATCTAAAAAACCAAAAAATAGTTTATCTCATTGGAGGATTAATTGCGGCTAATATTGCTTCATATTACAGAGAAACCGTATTTATCGCTATTGGCGCTTTCGCTTTTATTCATTTTCTTATTTCTTGGAGAACAACGGGCAAAAAAATAAACCCCCACACCATAACGAACACTAATGCCCCTGACGCTAAACGAAATATGGATTCGTTTGGTGTGGGGATGAAAATTTTTGATGCTCTATTATTTTTAAGCTCTCTCATTTATATTCTTATCTATTATTTCGTTGTCTATCTGCACAAAAATCCGAATATTGTCGGCTTCACTCCATATAGTTCTATAATTGTATTTATAAAGAATTTTATCAGTTGTGCTTTTTTCGGCGACCCGGTTCTTATTTTAATTCTTATACCCTTTGTCATCTGGCGATTATTTAAAGCGCTATTTAAGCATGAAAAATTGCACCCCTTATACGACTCAATGCTTATAACCGCTTCCATATACATAATAGGGCTTTTTGTACTGAATATCCCTCTACCTCGCTATTTATTGCCGGCTTATATCTTTGCTCTGCCGCCTTTATTTGTTTTATTTTTCGGTGCCAACGAACAAAAAAAGTTAATATGGAAAATTGCTCTGGCTGTAACCGCAGCAATGCTAATTTTAAATGTTTTACCTTCCGGAATTCACTACCTCACCTTTAATAAATATCTGCCGATTAATTTTGATAAAACGTTGAATTTTTTGATTCAAGACATAAAAGCTAATCATCCTTATGGGAAGGCTAATATTTTTATTGATAATTCCGGCAGAAACGGCGATAAAGAAATTTATTTTATTTTAGGAGAGTTCCTCCAATTTAAAGGACTTTCAAGCCAACAATTTGACCTTAAATCAGATCTATTAACCGTAAATCCTTCTCCCCTTTTATCGTCAAAATCTCCTGAAACATCTTTGCCTTTTAGTATTTTTAAAACGGATAAACCGGATAAAATATCGTCCGGCGACTATTTAATCATTGAGGCCTTAAGCGAAAAAAATAATGTTGATAACGAATATCTTCAATCTTTAAATAAAGATTACAAATTGATTTTCCAAACAACCAGCCCCCTCTTTTTTCCTGACCTAAATTCAAAAACAATCCTAAAAATATTTTTCTCCCAGAGACTATCTTACGAACAGAAAGCAAAATCTACTCTATTTAGGGGTCTTACAATAAATGAGAATTTAACACATTCGCCTGATTATTATGTATTTGTTCGCCGGTAAAACACTTTATACTTTTTTGCGATGAATTGTAAAATAACTAAAGAAGTTGCGATAAAAGAAATTATAAAAATATTTCTGACAAGATTATATGAACCACCTTTTAAAACAAAACCGCCGATAGAATCTCCGATAAAAGAAAATAAAAATACCGGCGGCAACACAAAAAGTATGGTTGCCCAGAAATAATTATTAAAGGGGATAGTTGTCAAACCGAAAATATAATTAAGCAAGCCGGAAGGAAAAATCGGGTTAATTCTGGTAAAAGCCACTACTTTCCAATTCTTTTTCTGAATTTCTTCCTGCAATGAAAGGAAAAATTTTCCTTTAAATTTTTTATTTAAATAATCTGACGCCAAATACCTTGCAATAATAAAAGAGGCTGAAGCACCCAAAGAAGCTCCCAAAATTGTAATGATTCCGCCCCAAAACCATCCGAAAAGAAAACCAGCGGCGAGATTCATCGGCAGCGTTGGAAAAAGAAAAATTATCATTAAAGCGTAAAATAGTATAAATAAAAAAGGAGACAGAAACGGATGCAATTTAAGAAGGGTGGTGATGTTTTCGGGGGTCAAATAATTTATTTTTCTTAAATAAAAAACAATAGTTAATCCAATTATTAAAAATATAAACACAATAAGTTTTTTGTGGCGACTAATACCGAAAATAAAAGATATAAAAGAAGAAATTTTAGCCATAAAATTTTATGAATTTGTTGACATTACTTGCCAGCCGTCTCATGAATCTGAAATTGTATTCAGTATTAATGAAACAATCATGATGGCAAAAGCATTTTTTAATATAACTCCTTTGTTTTTCGGCCTCTTTATTGTGCCAAAGAGTCGATAGGTCAAAGTCAACATTTTTCAGATTCCCAATGGGCTTATAAAATTCACAAAGCGCCACATCGCCGTTTTGATAAATTACTCCGATTGACTTACCAGCCACACATTTAAATAATCTTTTTCCTTTTTCTAAAATATCCAAATGGCATTCAAGATAAGTAAATTTTCTCGCCAACTCAACTGTCTTAAGGGGATTTTCAATTGCTTTTGCTAAATAGGTTTTAAATAAGATATCTCTTAATTCCGGAATAATATCTTTTGTAATCAAGATATTTTTCTCCAAGGGGTCGGCTATATTCATAAATTCCATCGGAGCATCTGACTGGCTAACGCCTCTAATTAGATGCAAGCCTGGTTCAATATTGAAATTACCATTAAGAAATCTTACCACATCCGGTATTTCTTTATAATTCAATTTATTAATAGTCATTATCGTACCCGCTTCTATTCCAATACTTTTCAATTTTTTGATCGTATTAATCGCGTTTTGAAAAGCGCCCGGCGTGTTTCTGATTTTGTCGTGGGTTTTTTCTAGGCCATCAATACTAATAATAATTTTAAAAGGGGTATTTTGTTTTAACATTTCCCGACTGAAACTCAAAATTTTCTCAGTTAACATACCGTTTGTATTTATCTGAAAATTTTCAACTCCCGAGTCTTTAAAAAGCGAAACTATTTTTAACAAATCATTTCTTAAAAAGGGTTCTCCGCCGGTAAATCCCTGCCAAATGCTTTTGGCTAAAAACTTTTTTGTATTGGTATAGTGAAAATAATTTTCGGCAATTTTCTTCAAATCCGCCAAAGAAAGTTCTTGAATGTTTTTATTGATGCTTTCAGAAAAAAAGCAATGTTGGCAACGATGATTACACTTATTAGTCAAATAAAGAATAAAAGTTCTTCTAATCGGCAGAAACGTCGTCTTGATAAAATATTTTATCAATTCCAAAAAATAATGGCCTAAGCCTTTTACCATCTTTAATTTTATTTTTACCCCGTTAGAAATAATGGCCCACGGCTCGGCTGCGACTGTGTTATTTTCTTGAATAATCCCAGCGGGGCTTAATATTCTGCTACAATTTCTAACGGGGTTTATTGAAACAAAAATTCTTTTAATTAAATAATCAACTTCGCCAAAAGACGTGGCGCAATAATTAGCGCTAATCCAAAAAAACATTAAGCTGATTTCCTTTATGGCTGCCTGACTAAATAATTTTTTAGCAAAACATATTTTTATTTTCTTAATAAACTTTCGTCCGGCTAATATTGGAAATATGATAATTTTAAATAAAGAAATTCTTGGACTTTTATTGGGATGGAAAAAATGAAATACTCCGTGAGAAAAACCGATTGAATATGATTTTTTAATATAGCTTATGAAATCGGCGGTCGGGTAATGGTAAACCAAAGCCTTTTCGTTAAACACTAATTTATAACCCGAATTTATGATTCTGATGCATAAATCGGTATCTTCGCTTAAAAAGTTGAAAGATGGATTAAATCCTCCGACAGTAGCAACTGCTTCTCTTAAAAAAGCCGCATTTTTAGTGGGTACTCCCTCTGCTTCTTTAAGTTTTGAGGGATTATTAAAATCAAGTTCCGGCGGATCGCCGGCTCTGATTAATTTTAAAATCCCCGAATAAAAATCTAATGTTTTTCCAGCAACGATTCCCGTATCTTTTTCTTTAAAACTTTCAACCATTTTTTGAACATAGTCGCTATTTTGAACCACACTATCGTCGTCTAAAAATATCAAAATCTCGCCTTTTGAATAGCTGATACCCAAATTGCGAGCCCTGGCTGGACCTAAGTGCGGCGATTCGAAATACTTAAAAATAAATTTGTTTTTGGCCGCCGCCTTTTGTTTTAACATTTCAATTGTGCCATCCGAAGAATTATCATCTATTACGATAACTTCTAAAAAACCGTTAAATTTCTGTTTTTTAATTGCTTCCAAACTTTCCTGCAGCAAATTTTTTCTGTTGTAAGAAGGTATAATTATCGAAACACTTTTTTTAGTATTAATCATTTTTAATATTTTTATAAATTTCAATAACTTCTTTAGCTCTATCCGTATAACTATAATTAGAATTTAATAATCTTTTATAACCAGCGGCGGCAATTTTCTGTCTTAATTCATTGTTTTTAAGATAAAAATCTATTTTCTCCTTTAATTCTTCTGGGTTAGAAAAATAATCAGCTTCTTCGGCTTCTTTAAAAAATCCTTTTTGTTCTTCGGTTCTCGTAGATAACATAAATCCTTTGCAAGCCGGCACTTCAAACGTCCTCATATTGTGAGCAGGCATATTTTGTTTTCTCAAAACGTTTATAACAATTTTCGAAGCGCTGCAAACTTTAGAAAATTCTTCACTGGAAACCGCTCTTCTTTGCCAATTTTTTTTTAATTTTGGAGCTTTTTGCCATGCGTTTCCCCAAATTTTTAAATCATAATCTTTAAGATATTCAAGCCACACCTCGCGTTCCTCATCCCAGCTTCCGATAAAAGCAATATCAGAGCCGTAAAATTCTTTTTCTTTTTCGTTAATACTTACCGGATGATGAAGATAAGAGTCGTATCCGCAAGCCAGATACCCCGCTCTCTTGGCGCCTGCTTTTAAGATTGGCTCAACTAGAAATTTGCCCCAGGTAAAATAAGCGTCGTATAAAGGAATTGATTTTATTATCCAAGAGTTAGAATTGCTGTGATGCCAAGTATTAAACGGATTGTCGGTGTTAAGATTGAAAAGCTTAACGCTGGGCAACTCTTTTTTTATTTCTAGCATGGTTTTTGGTTTTACCAGCCAGCCCTTGAAAATAAAAATTAAATCCGGCTTTTCGCTGACAATACGCTCAATTAATCTTTTCTGGAAAAAAGAGGCTAAAAAACGCCAAAATAAATGATGAAGATATTTATTTCTCGCTAAAAAAACGCTTTCTTTATAAAGTTTGTCGTCATCAATAATTTCCGCCTTCTCGTTCAACTCTAAAAAACCCCTTGAATAGCTTCCCGCCATTCCTTCTTTTACTGAATTAGAAATTAATACAATTTTCATTATTTATTTAATTTATTTTTAAAATATGCGAGGGTAAGCCCATACCCATAGAATGCTCATAGCGTTTTGCTAAGACCGAAGGATAAAAAGGAATGTTAAGTTTTTCTCTGACATCCCTTTCAACAAAATCTCGCCATTTAACAATTTCTTCGGCAGTCAGATAATCCGTAAAAACATAAGATTTATAACCTCCATCCGGATTGCCTTTATAATAGTCAGCAACTATTTGATAATCAATCTCTTCGCTATGCAAATTCTCATTTTCATAAGTGTAAGTCCAGATCCCCTTTTTTGTCTGATGAGGAACCGCTTCATCATAATAAGGAGTTCCTGGGTAAACCGTAATAATAGTGGCATCAAAATCGTCAGGCTTTACCTCCAAAAGCCATTGATGGGTTTCCCTTAGCGTCTTTTCCGATTCGCCAGGATGGCCGACTGACATCAAAGCCTTTACTTTAAGGCCATTGCGTCTTGCAATTTCAAGACAGCGGGTATTTTGTTCTCTGGTTGATCGCTTATTCATTGTTTTTAAAATTTTTGGCGAACCAGATTCCAAGCCAACCAACAGCCATCTGAATCCGGCTTGGTACATTAATTTCGCCTGCTCTTTGTCAAATAAATTTGCCCTGATAAATCCTCTTAATTTAAACTGCACTCCTAATTTTTCCTGAAGATTAATAATCGCCACCATTAATTCAGCCAGAACAGCCGGATTAATATTAAGCTCATCATCGTAAAACATATAGCCTTTTACGCCATAGGTTTTATAAAGTAATTCAATTTCTTCAATTATTCTGTTGACTGACTTGACGCGAATTTTCCGAAAAGAAGGCGAATTCCTGCCTCCGCAAAAACCGCAACCATAAGGACAGCCCAACTGAGCAATTAAACTTAAAGCTTTTTCTCCGTCAATCGCATAATGATAGCTGTTTACGTCAATTAAATGCCGCGCCGGAAAAGGACTGGCATCAAGCTTTGAATTATTTAAAAAAAATCTTGATTTGATATGGTCGGCGTCAATTAGTTTTGGCGCGTCTATTTTAAGAGCTTCAAAAACCGCTTCTTCTCCATCTCCGCTGACAACAACGTCAAACATCTTCTTTAAATCTTCAAATGACTTAGTTGCTCGGCCAACAATACCTTTAGATTCTTCGTTTCTTCTTGCGGCGTTTATTAGAGTAGCATGAGGACCGCCTAAAATAATCTTGATAGCTGGTTTTGTTTTCTTGATAACATCAACGATTTTTGTAACAGCCGGCATTTGCGGAGTCGTTGCCGTAATTCCAAAAATTGTGGTTTCAGACGAATTAAGATAATGATGAATAACGTCAGTGAAATTTTCCACTCCGGCTAAATCCAAAAAATGAATATGATAATTATATAATTCTAAAACTGCGGCGATTTTTAAAATCCCTAAACTCATAAAAACTCTCTCGTTTAATAGAAAAACGGAGGGCGGACTAATAAGACAAATTGTTTTTTGTTTTTCCATATATTTATTTTATCCTCTTGCCTCCCCAACGGTCTGATGGCTTTTTGGATTGGATTGAATCGTTTGCTGGGATTCAGTAACTTTATTTTTCCTATCTTTCATCGCGTTATAATAGCTATTTAACACGCGGCGAACAGATTTATCCTTTGAGTGATTTGAAAAATAACGGCAGATGTTGTTTGACGTAAAACCGATTACATAAGCGAGCTGAAAATAAAAATCTTTTTCGTCGTAATCAGAATAACTTTTTTTACTGTAAGGATTTATTCTCGGCTTTATTCCCCTTTTTTTATAAATCTGTTCAAGCTGAGTTTTGGGAAACGCCGTTAAAGCGAAAAAATTAAAAGCGAACGGCTTTTCCAGCTCAAGCAAAAGTTCAATTGTCTTTTTTCTGTCAGAGTCATTCTCTAAATCATTACGAATAATAACATCATAAAATGGATGGATGCCGTTTCTACTGAAAATGTGAGACGCTTCTATAATCGCGTTCCTATCAAATCTCCGTTTAAAAATATCCCTGTTCGTCCTTTCGCTGCCTGACTGAATACCAACCGTTGCAAACATCATCCCAGCTTTCTTCAGTTTCTTTACGTCATTTTCATCAAAAGTGCCCGGGCAAAGCCGGACAATAAAGGGGAGATTAATTTCCTTTTTATATTTTCTGCAAAATTCATCTTTCCATTTTTTATCGGTCAAAAATTGGTCGTCGTTAAAATTAATAAACTGGATATTATTCATAGTCTGCCTGGCGAGTTTAATTTCTTTAATAACATGATTAACGCTCTGGCGTCTGATGCGGCCCCTCATATGATAAAGTTCGTTTATAAATGAATTACAGCAATAAGCGCAACTGAAAGGACAGCCTCTTGAGGTCATTATTGTGTAATCCTCGCCGTTATAATTTGAATACTTATCATATTCTTTTGCGTCAAAATGGCGAAGTCCTTTGGCATCAGCAATATAAAAACGGCTCCAATCATATTTAATATATGGCAAGGAGTCGAGGTTGTTAATTAGGGGCGGAGGAGGATTTACTATAAAACAACCATTAGAACTTTTCGTCCCAATTCCAGGCAAAGAAGAATAATCTTCATTTTTAAAAACTTTTTTGATTAAAGACAAAAAACTAATTTCTCCTTCGCCTACGCAAACGCTGTTTGCAAAGGCGAGGCATTCTTTTGCTTCGAGTGTCGGGTGAATGCCGCCCCAAATAATATGAGCGCGGGGCAGGAATTTTTTAATGTTTTTGCTCAGCCTGCCGGCAAGATAAAAGTTGTCAGTCATCACCGAAATGCCGACGACGGAAAAATTTTTTGATTTAAGAAAACGGCCTACGATTTTTTCCTGATATTCTTTTTCTTTGGGCAAAAAAAGCAAATTCACGTCAAAATTTTTTGAGCGCAAAAACGAAAATAAAGCCAGACAGCTCAAATTACGATGGCTGTTTTTTAAAATTGAAATAAGAAGAATTTTTTTCATTTTTTGGGGTGCCTGCTTTTTAGAATATAAAAGCCGTTGCCTCTGGGCCAAACAGAGGTCCAATTGTGCTTGCAAAACCTGAAATTAAAACTCACTTTTTCAACGGAAAAATTATTTTTTTTAAAAAAGCTTTTCCACCACTTATCCGTTCTGGCCGTCACATGAGTGATTTCTTTATTATAATCAGGGACGACAAAGTTGCCGCTAATATCATCAATCCCCAAAGGAACCACAACAAACATTTTTTTAGTAATTGACGCGAGCTCTTTTAGGTTTTCCGACAGTTGCTTTTCCGGCATGTGTTCAAAAACGTCTTTGGCAATAACCCAGTCGAATTTGACATTAAATATTTTTTTGAGGTCTGAAATATGTTTAATCAACTTGCAGTGCTTAATCACATCCTTTTCAGCTTTAGAGATGGCGTAATCGGAAATATCAACTCCATAAGCCTCAAAATTTAGGAAACGCAAAGCTCTGACAAAATATCCTTTGGCGCAACCGAAATCTAAAATCTTCGCTCCTTCTTCAATGGGCAAATCTTTGGCCATAAAATAGGCGCTCCTAATGGTTAATTCCGGCATCCAGCGATAATTTGAATATAATGATTTACCGCTCAAAAGTCCTCTTTCATAATATTCTTCATCATAATCATTATCAGCGCTGGTTATTAAATATTTGTTTTTTAAATTTTTCTTTTCTTGATACATGTAATAAGACAACAAAAATTGCTCAATTAAATGGGCGTGCGCCACCGCAAGGACTCTTTTAAATGCAAACCAATTCCGGCTTTTTATTAGTTCTTTTAATGTTTTAAAATAAACGCGGAAAGCAAAAAATGGCGCGGTAATGAGCGGATACTTATTTCTCAAAAGAATTTTTTTAGGCAATTTATTTTCGCCATTCAATGAATAAATTTTAACTGGATTGGCATATCTTAAAGCCGCATCCACCTTGGCAAACGGCTTTAATTTTTTTAGAAGCATTTCTTTAAAACCAAAATTAGCATGTAAAGGCGTGTGCTCTAAGTAGCCGTCTAAAAGTAGACCCTCTCCTGAAACTTCCACTGCCCGATGCGGAATGCCGATGCTTAAGCTATGGTTTCTGTTAAATAAAAGAATTTTTGTCGGATGCTTGGCTTGCTCAACCATGTGTTCCCGCCAATTAGCTTTAAAATGAGTATAAGGTTCTTTTTCTAAATCAAGTCGCAAAATATGCTCTATTAAATCTGGCGATAAATATTCGTCGGCATCCAAACGCAATATCCAATCGTGATGCGCCATATACAGAGCGTCAACTAAGTGCGGCTCAGGACAATAATATTTTTTCCTTTCAAAAACTTTTTCTGTAAATTCAGAAGCGATTTTTAATGATTTATCAGCGCATTTTCCGTCGTGAATCACAATTATTTCTGAGCTTATAGGTTTTATACTCTCTAAACATCTTCTGACTATATGCTCTTCATTATTTACTACTAAAATTGTCGTGATTGGCTTCATACAAAATTTTTGTGCAAATTATTAATTTTTCTACCTTCAGAATTTTTGAAATAATTTTCGTATTTCTGCGTGTTGCAATTTACTAAATGCTCAATTATTTTATTATTTCTGACAAAAACACACCCCTTGCAATCAATCCCTGGCTTAAATCTTTGTTTAATTTTTTTGTCCAAATACTCGCCTATTTTTTCCGGGCTACAGACCGCGTATTTATCCAAAAATTTTTTAACCGAGGAATTCAAAACTATGGAATCGCAGGGGAAAACCGTGCCGGGCTTATTATTCCAAGGATTTTTTTCTTCCGATAGGTATGGCCTGAAATACGACTGGTAACAGAGTTTAAAATCAGGTGTCTGGTGAATTTTTAACTGGTGAAAAATTCTTTTGTCTTTGAAAGACGCAATCAGTCTATCCAGTCCTATATGCTGGTAATTGAATTTATCGCCCTTAATCAGACAATTCGGAAGCAAACGCAAATACTGGGCATTAAATTTATCCATCAGCTTAATAATTTTGGCGAGAACTTCCTTATAATCAATTTTTTTATCGCCGTAATTATGCTCCAACGTGTAAATATGGCTAAAGCCAATGGTTGTTTTAGTATTGATAAATTCCTTGGGAATATTTATTTTTTTCTCCCAGCCGTCAAATAAGTTTACAGAAACTCTTAGCCATTTAAATTTGGTTCTGTTTTTAGGAGCGATTCTCGTTAGCGCAGTGCCATTAGTAATTAAAGCTAACTCCAAGCCAGCTTTATCGTGAATAAATTCAATTAGTTCGTTAATTTGAGGATAAAGAGTTGGTTCGCCGCCGCCGGTTAAAATCACGGCTTTAAGGCCATATTTTTTAAGAGTATTAACGTATTTTTTAATTACACTTAATTTAATTCTATTGCCAAAGCTGTTACGATAAGCCACAGAACAATAAGGGCATCTTAAATTACATGTTCCTTCTGGACTGATGTGGGTAGAAATAATTGTCTTGCCAGTCTTATTTCTAAAAGCATCCAGAGAATTTTTATGATAAACAAATTTGTCGCCGGTTGAAGTGAAAAGATATTCTGATTGGCTTTTATCTTCAAAGTTTATAGCTTTATTTTTTACTTTGTTGATTTTTCCTTTTTCCACTACCATCAAAGCCGAACTGATATTATCGTCTTTGAGGCAGGTTTTAATTATTTTTTGCCCGATATTTTTATCAATTCTTTTAGTTGTGGCGTTGCCGTTTTTATCAATAAAAGTGTAATAAAAAAAATTACTCACCGCGCCAGTGCCTTTAACGGTTCTTGTAATAAAAACCTTACCCTTGGATAACTCCAGTTTATAAATTGAGTATTTTGTTTCGTATTTTTGAGAAATAGCCATCAGAAAATCATAATAAACCAGTCAGCTAAAAAAATCAAGATTTATGGAAAAATTCAATTACAGGAAGTCGGATGTCCCAAATATTAACGCAATATCAGGACATCCGACTTCCCAAATATTGAAAGTTTTTAGTTTTTAAAAAACGCTAATTCTGATTTGACATTTTAATTAAGTATGCTATAATAGAAGTAGAAACTTGTAAAAAATCAAATCGAATAAGAGAGGAGGATACGGGAATGAAGACAGGAATCTTTGTTTGCGGAAGAGACATAAATTTGCCCCTTCCAGAGTGGGAAAGATTGATGTGGGGTGAGCCGCCGAATAAGATGGGCAGCTTACCGATGGCGGTGAAAATAACTTCAGATGAAGAACTTATCAAGCCCGATACTGTTTCATTACTCGTGCTGGGAAATGGCTGTATTCCTGGTAAGAATAATCCTGATGAAATCGGCTTTACAAAAAGATATTTTTTCAAACACGCTCAGCGATTAATGGAATTTGAAGAATTACGGAACAGGAAACACGGACGGCCTGGTCGTACACAATACGATTGTACTATCTTCTACGGAGAGAATGATGTCGCCGAGGTCGGTCGTATCGTTAACAACACGGCCGAGGAAATTGTAGAAGCAACCCGCCTTTTTTCTGAAGCGGGTATAACCAGAATTTTTATGGTTTCCTGCGGCAGCCAAATCGCGCGAGCGATGATGGCGCAAATTGCCGCAAAAGAGCATGGAGAAATCTCGGCCGGTCAGCAGTGGTTTTTCGTCGCTGATGACATGTTTTATAGCGACACCACAGCGACTGATGTGGTAGTCATTGAGCCGCCCCATCGGACCGACGATCCAATGTTTCGCACACCGCTCAAGACGCACGAAGTGATGAAACGGTTCTTCCAAATTCCCTGGGACAAACGTGTCAAATTACTCAAGCAATTTGACACTACTCTCAAAGCACTAGAAAATGAGGGCAAAAATGAGGAGAAGGATGAGCCACTCTGGGTAAGAGGACTAATAGGAATCCTAGGCAAAGACGATCTCGGCTGCGGATGAGACATTGTCCACCGCTGAAACGATACCTCCCAACCCCCAACCAGCCAGCAATTGCTTTACGCGAGTTGCTGGCTAATTTTTTTTATCAATATAATATAACGACATCGTAAGTCGTTAGATTTATTCTAAACTCATATCTTGAATATTTTCTAATTCTATTTCTCTAAGCCATTGCTTTATAGAATTTTTATATCCTTTTGGCCCGCCGAAAAATTCCATTAAAAAATTCCTTTGGGTAACCGACGGAAAATTATTATTGCCGAGGTAATCCAAATGACTTGACCAACGATAATTATCTAAAAATTTTAACGCCGCCCTATAATTCTTTAATTCGCGCTTGCGCCAACCTGAAAATTTAAAATCCAACGGATTAAAATGAATATAATAAGGCAAGTGGATAAAATGGGACTCATCTTTAACTATTACCGATTTATAGCGCCCCTCAAATAAAGTGCCTTTTCGCTGATATTTCGAGTTAAAATATTTTGCATATCCTATATTAATCTTTTTCATAAATTGGGTGATACCATTATCGATTCTGGGGCTCAATAATAAATGATAATGATTATTCATCAAACAAAACGCATGAATGGTAACCAAAAACTTTCTCGGCTTCCTCTCTTTCGTAATATAACGACTTGCGATGTCGTTAGATTTAATTTTATGGAAAAAATAAAAATATTATCCGCACTTTCTTGATCGTTAAATTCAAACAAATCATGCACAAACCTAAAATAATCCTGTTCGTCAATAAAAATATCTCGCTTATCCACTCCCCTGCTTAATGTATGAACTAAATCCATATAATCTCAGTCTAAATCAATAATAACGACATCGCAAGTCGTTATTTATTAAAAAATCCGCTGGATAGTTTACCGGCTTTAAAAAGCGCTTGCCTGCCTTCACGAACTAATGCCTCAACTTGCTCCGGCTTAAAATCAGGAGTTTTAATATAAAATTTTTCTTTGAAAATTTTTGTTTCGGCGTAATCGTAATCGCTTGTTAAATATCCGTTTTTAACGCAGGTTTCATACATTTCCGAGCCCGGAAACGGTTGAAGCAGATACAGCCGCGTCATATCCAATTTGCTATTTAACGCGTAATCAATAGTTGCTTTCATATCGCTTAGCGTCTCGCCCGGGAAGCCGATAATGAAATATCCGCCGGTTTTAATACCGATTGCCCTCGCGATATCAATTACTTCATCAACTTTTTTTAAATCTAATCTTTTTTTAATGATATTCGTCAAAGTATTTTGGCTACCTGATTCAACTCCTAAATACATAAAGTTCAAACCCGCTTTTTTAAGCCAGGTTAAAACTTCTTCATCGAGAGATGGAATATAAATTCCGCTTGAAGCTTCCATAGTGATATTAAATTTGCTTTCAATTATGGCTTTACAAATTTTAATAGTCCTGTCTTTTGAAACAGTAAAATTATCATCCTGAATCGCCAAGTGCCTGATATGGTATTTTTCAACCAATAGTTTTATTTCATTAATTACATCTTCAGCTGAACGCATCCTGTATATATCGCTCCAAACCCTGCGAATGGCGCAAAAAGTACAGCGATTTGGACAGCTCCGGCTAGTAAGTATAGCGGCTGAAGGAAAACTGTTTGGAGTGTGGCCGAATTTCTTCATTAAGGGATTAACAAGCTTGTCCATTAAATCGTCAATTGGAGTATTAGAAATCAAATTCATTAAAGACAAAGCGGTTTTTTGTCCCAATCTCGTCCGCAAAGCCGAATACTTAACAGTTTTATTGTAATTTTTATAAGGCACGGCGTCCCGGGCCGGAAAAGGAATGGAATTAATATCAACCGGACATCTCCCATCGGTTTCAATTATTTTGCCGCTACGCTTGTCTTTAAAAATTATTCCCTGAATTCCGGGCAGATTTTCAAATTTTTTCCTAATTAATTCTTTAAGGGTTTCTTCACCTTCGCCAATAACCAAAATATCAATATAAGGATTAATATTTAAAAGCTCTTTGCCGAGACAGCTCGGGTGCGGACCGCCAACAATTATTTTAATTTGCGGATAATTAGTTTTTATGGCTTTAGTTAAATTCAACAACAATTCCTTTTCGGTTAAAAACATTGAAGTAATACCTATGACATCAGGCTTGCCTTGTTCAATTTTAGAAAATAAATCTTTGATATCGCCTCCTATTTTCATTAAATTGGAGTTACCTTCAATTTCTTTATATATATTCCAATAAATTCCCAGCATATCAAATATTTCTATATCAGCTTCGTCTCCGGCGTAACTTTTCAAATATTCCAAACCCAATGGCTCCCTAAAAATATAGGGGCAGTCCTCTTTATCTATATAATAATATGGCCTAACCAAAAGAATCTTCATAATATTGAGATTTTTTTAAGAATTATTTCTTGTTTTTTACGAAAGATTTCAAATGAAAAATTTTCTTT